>NZ_JAIQDF010000019.1:0-232282 GCF_020037055.1 Myxococcus sp. AS-1-15
TGTCGGTGGGCAGCTCCAACACCGGCGGCGCTCCCGCCAGCTGCTCCTTCCACCACCCCAGCTGCTTCTCCAGCACCTCCCCCTTCAGCCACTCCCGCTGCCATCTCGCGTAGTCCGCGTACTGCACCTCCAGTCTCGCGGCCTCCACCGCCTCCCCTCTCACCCTCGCCCCGTACCCCTCTCCCAGCTCCTTCTCCAGCAACCCCACCGACCACCCGTCGAACACGATGTGATGCACCACCCACACCAGCACGTGCTCTTCATCCCCCACCCTCAGCACCTTCGCCCTCAGCAGCGGCCCTCGCTCCAGGTCGAACGGACGCCGAGCCTCCTCCTCCACCTTCGGCAGCACCTCCGCCGCGGACACCGACTCCACCGTCAGCGACAAATCCACGTCCTCGTGGATCCGCTGCACCGGCTTCCCGTCCACCTCACCGAAGGTCGTCCTCAGGGACTCGTGCCTTCGCACCACGTCACGGAACGCCCCCTCCAACGCCCTCACATCCAGCCGGCCTGTGAGTCGTCGGGCGAACGGGACGTTGTAGGAGATGCCTCCCGTGTCGAGCTGTGACGTGAGCCACAGTCGCTGCTGCGCGAAGGACTGCGGCACCACGCCACCGTGCGGCTGGTGCGTGAGGGGACTGCGCTGGGCTTCGTGGTCCTCCTCCAACCGCTCCGCGAGCCGGGACACCGTCGAAGACTCGAACAGGACGCGCACGGGCAGCTCACGTCCCACCACTTCGCGCAGCCGCGACATGGCCCTCGTGGCCAGCAACGAGTGTCCGCCCAGCTCGAAGAAGTCGTCCTCCACGCCCATCCGCGCCAGGCCCAGCAGCGGGGCCAGGACCTCCGCCACCACCTGCTCCATCGCCGTGCGAGGCGCCACGTACTCACGCCGCGAGCCCTCGACCCCGGGGGAAGGCAGCGCCCTCCGGTCGAGCTTCCCGTTCGGCGTGAGAGGCAGGCCCGGCAACATGACGATGGCCGAGGGCACCATGTACTCGGGCAGCCGCGCACGCACCCACGCGCGCAGCTCCTGGGACTTCGGGAGCGCCCCCTCCGAGGGAACACAGTACGCGACGAGCCACCGTCCTCCGGGGCCATCCTCGCGCGCCACCACCGCCACCTCGCGCACGTCCGGGTGGCTCGCGAGCACGGACTCCACCTCGCCCGACTCGATGCGGAAGCCGCGCAGCTTCACCTGTCCGTCCAACCGCCCCGCGAACTCGAGCGTCCCATCCCGCCGCCACCGCGCCCGGTCTCCCGTGCGGTACAGCCGCGCCCCGGGCTCCGCGCTGAACGGATTCGGGACGAACCGCTCGGCGGTCAGCTCCGGACGACGGAGGTATCCCCACGCCAGCCCATCGCCGCCCGTATACAGCTCGCCCCAGACACCCACGGGGACGAGCGACATCGCCGCGTCCACCACATGGACCTGGGTGTTCGAGATGGGTCGACCAATCGGCACGGCGCCGTCCACCCGCGAGCCCGCCGTCAACGGATGGCACGTGGTGAACGTGGTGTTCTCCGTGGGCCCATACCCGTTGATGACGACTCCCCCTCGCGCCAGACGCGCGCGAACGGCGGAGGGCGACACCACGTCGCCGCCCGTGAGGAGCTGACGCACCCCGGACAGCGCCTCGGGACGCGTGGCCATCACCTGCTCGAACAGCGCGGAGGTCAGCCACAGCGTGGTGACGCCACTTCGCGCCAGCCCCGCCTCCAGCTCCTCCACCGAGGGTGTCCTCGGCGCGAAGACCACCAGCCTCGCGCCATTGAGCAGCGGCCCCCACAGCTCCAGCGTCGCGGCATCGAACGAGATGGGCGCGAGCTGGAGGAAGACCTCCTCCGGTCCCAGCTCCGCGAAGCGGCTCCCCTTCACCAACCTCACCACCGCGCGGTGCGGAACGCAGACGCCCTTCGGCCGCCCCGTCGAGCCGGAGGTGTACATGACGTAGGCGAGCGACTCCGGCGGCAAGGGCAACGCCAGGTCGACCTCGGGCTCGTGAGCGAACGCCGCCCCCGTGGGCTCCAAGGGAACGAGCTTCACCGAACCCGAGACGAGCCACGGACAGGCCGCGTCCGGTGCCAGCAAGGCCGCGAGCTCCGAGTCCTCACACATGAAGGACAGCCGCTCGTCCGGATACGACGGGTCCAATGGAACGTACGCGGCCCCGGCCTTGAGGATGCCGAGCGTCGCCACCACCATCTCCAACGAGCGTCGCGCGAAGAGCCCCACCCGACTCCCGGGCTCGATCCCCAGTCGACACAGGTGGTGCGCGAGCTGATTGGCGCGCCGGTTCAGCTCCGCGTACGTCAGGCGCTCGCCCTCGAACGCTACCGCGACGGCGTCCGGAGTGCGGGACACCTGTGCCTCGAACAGCGCGGGGATGCTCGCGTCGCGCGGATACTCCGTCCGCGTCGCGTTCCACTCCGTCAGGAGCAGCCCACGCTCGGCCGCGCTCACGAGCGGGAGCTCGAAGACGCTCGACGAGGGGCGCTCCACCACCGCCTCCAGCAACGCGACGTAGCGCTCCGCCAGTCGCGTCACCGTCTCCTCGTCGAAGAGGTCCGTGTTGTATTCCCAGTACGTCACCAGCCCGCGGCTCGTCTCGCGCGCGAACAGCGTGAGGTCGAACTTGGAGACGCCCGGCTCCAGCGGGATGTCCGTCGCGACGAGCCCCGGCAGGCTGAGCGCCGCGGACGGCTCTCCCTGGAGCACGAAGGCCACCTGGAAGAGCGGCGAGCGGCTCGGGTCCCGCTCCAGCTGCAGTGCCTCGACCAGCTGTTCGAGGGGCACGTCCTGCCTTGCGAAGGCCTCCAGGCACGTCTTGCGGACCTGACGCAGCAGCATCTGGAACGGGACGTCCTCGACCTGGGCCCTCAGGGCCAGCATGTTGGCGAAGAACCCGACCACGCCCTCCAGCTCACGCTGCCCGCGCCCCGCGAAGGGCGAGCCCACGACGATGTCCCGCTGCCCGCTGTGACGCGCCAGCAGCACCTGGAACGCCGCCAGCAGCGTCATGTACAGCGTCACCCCTTCCTTCCGGCCCAGCTCCCGCAGCCTCTCTTCCAGGGCCGGCAGGGGCGGCATCCACTTCAGGGCGCCCGGATAGGTCTGCACGGCGGGACGCGGTCTGTCGGTGGGCAGCTCCAACACCGGCGGCGCTCCCGCCAGCTGCTCCTTCCACCACCCCAGCTGCTTCTCCAGCACCTCCCCCTTCAGCCACTCCCGCTGCCATCTCGCGTAGTCCGCGTACTGCACCTCCAGCCGCGCCGGCTCCACCGCCTCCCCTCTCACCCTCGCCCCGTACCCCTCTCCCACCTCCTTCTCCAGCAAGCGCACCGACCACCCATCGAACACGATGTGATGCACCACCCACACCAGCACGTGCTCCTCTTCCCCCACCCTCAACACCTTCGCCCTCAGCAGCGGCCCTCGCTCCAGGTCGAACGGACGCCGGGCCTCCTCCTCCACCCTTGGAAGCACGTCCGCGGCCGCCACCTCCTCCACCTCCAGCCACAGCTCCACCTCGTCGTGGATCCGCTGCACCGGCTTCCCATCCACCTCGCCGAAGGTCGTCCTCAGTGACTCGTGCCTTCGCACCACGTCACGCAGCGCGCCCTCCAGCGCTCCCACGTCCAGCCGGCCCGTGAGCCGCACCGCGAAGGGCGCGTTGTAGGACGTTCCGCCCGCGTCGAGCTGCGAGAGGAACCACAGCCGCTGCTGCGCGAAGGACTGCTCCGCCACGCCGCCATGCGGCTGGTGCGTCAGCGGAGGCCGACGGCTCGTCCGCTCCGGCTTCGTGGCGATGGACGGCGCGCTCCGCATCATCACGCCACTCGAATCGTGGGCCGAGGCCCCTCTGGCGCCCCCTGCCCGGGCTGCCCCTGAGGCTCCGGCAGGAGCAGGTCGTACGGATTCATCGCGTCACCGGCCAGGCACTCCAGCTCCACGTCCAGCCCCAAGCCGTGGCGTCGCGCCAGCTCGATGAGCACGCCCGTCACCGCCTCGTCCTCCAACGAGAACCCCGTGGAGTCGAACACCGTGGACCGCTCCCGCCACTCCCCGAAGCGCTCGGGATGCTGGACGACCTCGATGATGCCCGGGCCAATCTGCTCGGGCCGCAGCTGCTGACACTCTCCTTCCACCAGCGCCTGCGGCAGGAAGTCCGGACACACCAGGCTGCGCTCCAGCAGCGAGCGCGGCAGCTCCAGCTTCCCCGGCAGGTCCGAGCCCACCGCGTTGACGTGCACCCACGGCTTGAGCCGCCCGTCCTCCAACACCGGCCCCTCTCCCACGCCCACCGACGTCACCGTGCACACGATGTCCGCCTCCGCCTCCACCGTCTCCAACGGCGCCGCGCGGACATCCAATCCCAGGAACGCCGCCCGCCCCGCGAACGAGCGCTGCGCCACCGGGTCCACGTCAAAGACAAGCACCCTCTCAATGGAAAACAACCGCGACAGTGCATGCAGCTGGGTCACCGCCTGGGCGCCGGCGCCGACCAGCCCCACCACCCGGCTCTCCGGATGTGCCAGGTGCCGGCTGGCGATGGCGGACGCCGCCCCCGTGCGCAGCGCCGTCGCCAGCACCCCGTCCACCAGCGCCGTCAGGTGGCCCGTTGCACAGTCATAGACACTGTTCGTCGCGATGATGGTGGGAACCCCATAGTGTCTGGGATTCATCGGATTGTAGCCGACAACTTTGATGGTGATGGATTCACCCTGCCGCATCACCGGCATCCACTCGAGCACGCCTGTCCGGGCGTTGCGCAGCGTGAAGCCCTCGCGCTGCCGCAGCTCCGTGCGCGCGAGGTCGAACGTTCGGAAAGCCGTCTTCAACGACTCGATGACCCGGTCCATCAGGACATCGATTCCCACTTCGTGCACGAGCCTGCGCAGGTCCGCCTGGGTGACGAGGAGTGTCTTCACGGGCGCTCCCTCAGCCTGGAGATGCGCGCACTCTGCATCAATCCGTGTCACCTGAGAAGACAATCAAAACATTCCGACATCTCTTTACGCACCCAGAAGAATAATCATCCCTGATTGCCCATGACCACACTTGCCGACATTGCACGTTTTACATGAACTACGAACAAGCCCTATCATCGCGAGCCGTGAGCACACGAACGGACGCCGCGACGCTGTCCTGGGGTTGGGTTCGCAATCCCAGGTTCGACCTCTTCTTCATCCTCGGAACGGCGGGCCTGGGGCTCGCGTTCTCATTGGCGGCGCTGGCGCGGCCGTCGCTGTTCCCCGTGCTGTTGATGGTGGACGTGTGGCTGCTCGGCTACCACCACGTGGTGTCGACCTTCACGCGGCTGGGGTTCGACGCGGAGAGCCGGCGTCAGCACCGCTTCCATCTGTGGGTGCTGCCGGGGCTCGTCTTCGCGGCGACGTTCGCCGTGTACCAGGCGGGCGGCGTCTGGCCGCTGATGTCCATCTACTTCTACTGGCAGGGGTGGCACTACCTCAGGCAGAGCTACGGCGTCAGTCGCATCCTGGACCGCGCCTCGAAGCGGCCGGCGGCGGAGAACCCCGCCACCGCGTGGATGCTCTACCTGCTGCCGCTCGCGGGGCTGCTCTACCGCTCCGCGCAGGGCTCCACCACCTTCCTCAAGCTGGAGGTGCGGATGCTGCCGGTGCCCTGGGAGGCGGCGTGGGCGGCGGCGGCGTGCGCGCTGGTGGCCTTCGCGGCGTGGGCGGTGCTCCAGGCGCGGGCGCTGCGCTCGGGCGCGGGCAGCCCCGCCCAGACGCTCTACCTGGCCACACACGCGGGCATGTTCGCCGTGGGCTACTTCGTCATCCCGAGCCTGGAGACGGGCTGGCTGGGCCTCAACGTGTGGCACAACGCCCAGTACATCCTCATCGTCTGGCTGTTCCACAACCGGCGCTTCAAGGAGCAGGTCAGCCCCGAGCACCGCTTCCTGTCCACGCTGAGCCAGAGCCGGCGGATGCTCCAGTACCTGGTGGTGTGCGTGGCGCTGTCCGCGCTGCTCTACACGTTCATCCTGCGCGGACTGTCGTGGATTCCAGCGGCCAGCCTGCTCATCGTGCAGACGCTCAACTTCCACCACTACATCGTCGACAGCCTCATCTGGAAGGTGAGGCAGCCGGCGGTGCGGCGAAACCTGGGGCTCGCCGCGTGAGGCCCGGGCCAGGAGGGCCGCGAGGGCTTTCGCCCCGCGGCCCCTGGCGTCGGGCTCAGCCGCGAACGCGCAGCACGGAGCGGCCGCCGTAGCGGGCCTGCTTGCCCAGCTCCTGCTCGATGCGGATGAGCTGGTTGTACTTGGCGGTGCGGTCCGCGCGCGACAGCGAGCCGGTCTTGATCTGCCCGCAGTTGGTGGCGACAGCCAGGTCCGCGATGGTCGCGTCCTCCGTCTCACCGGAGCGGTGCGACATGACGGCCGTGTAGCCCGCCTTGTGCGCCATCTCCACCGCGGCCATGACCTCCGACAGCGTGCCAATCTGGTTGACCTTCACCAGGATGGAGTTGGCGATGCCGTTCTTGATGCCGTCCGACAGGCGCTTGACGTTGGTGACGAACAGGTCGTCGCCGACAATCTGAACCTTCGAGCCGATGCGGTCCGTGAGCAGCTTCCAGCCGGCCATGTCGTCCTCGGCCAGGCCGTCCTCGATGGAGACGATGGGGTACTTCGCCACCAGGCTCTCCAGGTACTTCACGTGCTCTTCCACGGAGCGCTTCTTGCCCTCACCCTCGTAGTCGTAGACGCCGTCCTTGTAGAACTCGCTGGCGGCGCAGTCGAGCGCCAGGGCGATGTCCTCGTTCGGCTTGTAGCCGGCCTTCTCGATGGACTTCATGATGAAGTCCAGCGCGGCCTCGGCGGACGTCAGGTTGGGGGCGAAGCCGCCCTCGTCACCGACGTTGGTGCCGAAGCCCGCTTCCGACAGGCCCTTCTTCAGCGTGTGGAAGACCTCGGCGCCCATGCGCACCGCCTCGGCGAGCGACTTCGCGCCGACGGGCATGATCATGAACTCCTGGAAGTCGATGGCGTTGTCCGCGTGCGCGCCGCCGTTGATGATGTTCATCATCGGCACGGGCAGGAGGCTGGCGGAGACGCCGCCCACGTAGCGGTAGAGCGGCAGCCCGCGCGCGGCGGCGGCGGCCTTGGCCACGGCCAGCGACACGCCGAGGATGGCGTTCGCCCCCAGCTTGCCCTTGTTGGGCGTGCCGTCGAGCGCAATCATCGTCTCGTCGATTTCGAGCTGCGACTCCGCGTTGAGGCCGCGGACCGCCTTGAACAGCTCGTTGTTCACCGCCGCGACGGCCTTCTGCACGCCCTTGCCGAGGTAGCGGCGCTTGTCGCCATCCCGCAGCTCCACGGCCTCGTGCGTACCAACGGACGCGCCGGAGGGAACGGCGGCGCGACCGCGGATGCCGTTCTCCAGGATGACGTCGACTTCGACAGTGGGATTGCCGCGACTGTCGATTATCTCACGGCCTACGACACCGACGATTGTAGTCATCGCGCCTTCGTAGCGAAGGGTCCCCAGTGCGTCAAGGAGACAGGGCCCCGAGCGTCCGCCTCAGGCGCTCCGGGCCTCGCGCTCCGCGTGGTACTGCTCGATGGAGAGGTTGCGCACGCGGGAGCGACGTCCCTCCTCGTTGTGCACGTAGCCCACGCTGGCCACGTACGGCTCGATGACGCGAAGCTTCTGCAGCGGCGTCACGATGAGCAGCTGCAGGTCCAGCCGGCGGAACAGCTCCAGGCCGTACGCCGCGGACTCGTCCGAGCCCCGGCCGAACGCCTCGTCGATGACGACGAAGCGGAACGAGCGCGAGCGCGTCTCGCCCCACTGCAGACCGAACTGGTAGGCGAGGCTCGCGGCCAGCACCGTGTACGCGAGCTTCTCCTTCTGTCCGCCCGACTTGCCGCCCGAGTCCGCGTAGTGCTCGTGCTCCTGGTCGTCCGCGCGCCAGCGCTCGGAGGCGGAGAAGCTGAACCAGTTGCGCACGTCCGTGACGCGCCCGGTCCACTTCGCGTCCGCGTCCGCGGAGCCTTCACGGCCCCGGAAGCGCTCGATGATGCGTTTGACGTCCAGGAACTTCTGCTCGGAGTAGGCGTCCTCCTCCGCGCCGCCGAGCGTGCCCTCGATGCAGGCGCGCAGGTCCTGCTGGAACTCGCGGATGTCCGCGTCCTGGGTGGGCGACAGCTCCAGGACGATGTAGCGGTCCGGGTTGTAGTCGATGGCCCTCAGCGAGCGGTTGATGGTGTCCACCCGCTCGCGGATGCCGTGCCGCTCCCGGTGCAGCTGCGCCTGGAAGTTGGCCACCTCACGGATGGTGTTCTCGTTGAGCAGGCGCTTGAAGCGCTCCTCGAAGCGCGGCAGGTCGTCCGCGCGCAGCGAGTGGAGCAGCGCCACGTACTCCCCGGCCGCCTCCAGGCTCGCGCCCAGCTCCTGCGTCTCCACCGGGAACTCCGCGCGGTAGGCCTGCATCGCGGACAACAGCGCGTCGCGCACCCGCTCCAGCTTGCGCGCCTCGCCGTCGATGCGCGACTGGAGCCGCTCGCGCACCTGACGCTCGCGCTCGTCGCACGCCTCCGCTTCCAGCAGGAGCTCGCCCTGCCCCTCCGCGCACAGCTCGGCCACGCGCGGGAAGCAGGCCCGGATGGACTCGGGGGTCTCGCTCGCCGTGCGCTGACACGTCGCCAGCGTCCGCCGAGCCGCCTCCTCCTTCTCATCCTGCCGTCCCTGACGCTTCTCCACCGCCTTCAGCGCGGTGTCCGTCGCCGCCAGCTCCTTCTCGATGGCGGCGAGCTGACGCTCGAAGCCCCGCAGCACGTCGGACTCGCCCTCCAGCTCGCCCAGCCGCGCCTCCCGGCGCTGGATGTCGCTGGCCACCGAGCGCCAGTCCAGCTCCCGGAAGCTGTCGAACACCGCGAGCTGCCCCAGCTGCTCGGCCCGCTGACGCAGCCGCGCGTGGCGCTGCTCCTGGGCCTCCCACTTCGCCGAGGCCGCCTGGAGGCGCGTCTCCAGGGCCTTGCCCTCCGACTCCAGCGACTGGCGCTTGGAGTCGTTCGTCCAGCCGAGCACCCACTGCGAGCGGTCATCGATGCGCCGCCGGTCATCCTTCAGGTGTCGCTCGCCGCCCGTCTTCACCTGCCCCGAGCGGGACAGGGCCTGGCGCGCGCGCTGGAACTGCTCCGGCGTGTCGCAGCACGTGTAGTCGAACTGCCGCGCGAGCTGCGCCGAGAGCCATCCGCCCATGTGCGAGCCGGGCTTGATGAGCAGCTTGCCGGGGAGCGAATCGGGGCGAGGCTCCTGGGGCCTCGCGAGCCCGTCCTCACGGACGCGGTAGTAGACCAGCCGCTCGTTCAAGTGGGTGCGCTCCACCCACTGGCTCACGCGGGGATGGTCCGCGTCCGCCACCAGCAGCGAGGTGCCCAGCGAGTACAGCACGCGCTCGATGGCGCCCGTCCAGTCGCGCGCCTCGTCACGCACGCGCAGCAGCTCACCGGCGAACGGGAGCGCCTCCTCGGACAGCCCCAGGTCCGCGCACAGCCGGGCGCGCAGGTGGAGGAAGCGCGCGGGGATGTTCGAGCGCTGACGGCGCAGCGACTCCAGCTCCACGGCCACGGCCTCGTGCGACTTCTTCAAATCGCGCAGCGCCATGCCCAGCTCGGTGCGCGACTCCTGCACCTCGGCCAGCTCGCGCGCCGCCGCCTCGCGCTGGAGCTGGATGGCGCGCGTGTTGGAAAGGAAGAGGTCCAGGTCCGTGACCGCGGGCAACCCCACCGACTGGGCCATCCGCGCGTAGCGGTCCGACTTCAGCGCGCGCTCGTCCCGCTCGCGGCGCCGCTGCGTCAACTCCGCCTTCTCCGTCTCCAGCCGGTCTCCCCCGTTGGCGGAGATGGCCTGCCGCAGCCCGTCGCGCTCCGTGCCCTGCCGCTCGCGCTGCTCGCGAAGCGCTTCCGCCTCCGCGCGCAGCTTCTCGCGCTCGTCGCGCACGCTGGCCAGCCGCTCCTCGAACAGCCGCGCCTTCTGCTCGGAGAACCAGGGTCGGAGCGCCTCCCGACACAGCCGGAGCGCTTCGAGCTCCCGCGCCAGGACCGCGTGGCGCTCGTGGTCCGCCACCAGCGGCTCCAGCCGGCTCACCCTCCGCTTCGCCTGGAGCACGGCCTCGTGCGCGCGGTGCAAATCGTCGAAGTGGCCGATGAGCGCCGACAGCCGCGTCTCCACGTCGAAGGGCGGCAGCATGTGGTGGCGCACGAAGTCCGTCAGGTTGCCCACCGACTTCATCGACACCGTCTGGAGGAACAGGTCCAGCGCCTGCTCGTTCTCCAGGCCGAAGCGCCGGCGGAACGCGGCCTGATACGGCGGGAAGGTCTCGTGCACCTCGCGCGCGAGCGACTTGAGGCGCTTCTTCAGCGCGTTCAGGTCCGAGCCGATGCGCGAGAAGTGCTCGGCGATGGAGAGCTTCCCGTCCGCCACGACATAGAGCCGCACCGGCTGGCCCTCCGGCTCCCGCATCCACATCACCTGCACGAGCGTGACGTCCTGCCCGTAGCCCTCGTTGTGGAAGTGCGCCAGCAACACCGAGTACGTCGGCGCGTCACGCAGGTAGACGGGCCGCGCGACCTGCCCCGCGTCGCCGCGCTCGGACTTGTACTGGCCGCGCACGTACGAGCGCAGGTTGCGCTCCTTCGCCTCCGCGCCCGCCGCCTTGTTGTAGGCCAGCTTCTGCGGCGGGACGAAGAGCGTCACCAGCCCGTCCACCAGCGTCGACTTGCCCGAGCCGATGTCTCCCGTGAGCAGCCCGCTCTCCCCATGCAGATCCAGATGCCAGACGTGCTGGTGGAAGGTGCCCCAGTTGTAGACCTCGAAGCGGTGGAGCCGGAACCCCGCGCGCTCGTTGGGCGCGCCGATGTCCAGCAGGTCCGCCTGGGTGAGGGTTCGCACCGTGCTCATTCCGTGCCTCCTTGTTCCTCGACGAGCCGGACGCGGTACGCCTCCAGCCGCCGTTCGAAGTCCTCCAACCACTGCGCGTCGATGAACGCCTTGAGGATGCGACGCACCTCGAAGGTGTCCTCCTCCTCGCCCAGCCGGCGCACGAAGCCCATGCCCACCGCGCGCTCCAGGTCCTGGTTCACGCGCTCCGCCCAGCGCACCTCGTTGGTGCCCTCCGGGAGGAACAGCCGCACCAGCTCGTGCACCTCGTGGCGCCGCAGCACCAGCCGCGTGCCCCCGGCCGCCGCGTCCACGTCCGCCAGCTTCTTGCGCAGCAGCGCGAGCAACAGGCTCAGCCCGTAGCCCAGCTGCCTTCTCGCCACGAGCCGGGGCAGCTCCACGCCGCCCTCCGACTCCGAGCGCTGGCGCAGGAACGCGTAGCCCTCCGGCTCGTCGAGCACGAGCTTCAAGCCCAGCACGGCCAGTTGCTCGCGCACCTTCGGCTGGAGCTGGAGCAGGGCCTGCCACACGCCCGCGTGCTCGTCGCGGTACACCGCGCCCTTCAGGAGCGAGACGAGCACGACGGACAGGGTGTCGGCGGCATCGGCGGTACGAATCGCGGGGGTCATCATCGGACGAAGAGCACCAGGGGAAGGGAGGCGCGGCGGGTGGCGCCGCTCGCATCGGTCCAGAAGAGGTCCTGCGTGCGCGCGTCGTCGACCGAGGCCTTGCGGTCCTCCGACGCGAGGCTCAGGTACGTGACGAGCTCGGCCAGCCCGTGCTGGAGCGGATGCTCGCGCACCAGCTCCGCGAGCGAGACCTGCTCGCGCGCCTGCAGCGCCTCACGCACGTTGAGCCGCAGCCGCGCCTTGTCGATGAACGCGAGGTTGAACAGCGCCTCCGACGGGACGTCGTCGGTCGCCTCCTTCACCTCCTCGTCCGCCATCCGCGCGCGGGCGGGCGGCCCATACAAGGGCCGCTCCAGGGGGAGCTCGAGCGTAGGCGCCAGCTCCTCCAACGACATGAAGCCCTCGCCCGGAGGACGCGAGCGCACCGCCAGCGCGTTGCGTTCGATTCCGCGCAGCACCTGGAGGATGCGGCGGTTCTCCAACCACACACGGTCATCCAGGAAGCGGCGCAGCTGTCCGGACAGTCGCGCCACGGTGCGCTGGGTGTGCTCGCCGGCCTCCAGCCAGTCGAAGTGGATGCGCGGCAGGCGCGCGTCCGGCTGGAGGGATTGAATCGCCGGATGCGACAGCACCCGCTCCAGGTTGCGGGTGAGGGCCTCCTTGCGCTCGGGCGACATGAGGAAGTCCCAGAACGCGCGGAAGCTGCGCCCCTGGTCCGAGCCGTTGATGGCGTCGCGCTCCCCCAGCACCGTCTCCAACAGCTCGCCACGCGTCCCCTCCCACGTGGCGATGCGCTCGCGCACCCGACGGTCCAGCGCGTGGAAGCCGTCCTCCAGCGCGCGGAAGTCGGACATCAGGCCGCGCGCCGTGTCGGACATCTGCTGGAAGCGGTCCTTGAGCGCGGACTCGTCCATCAACTCCAGATGGCCCTCGCGCACGCGGGCTATCTCCTCCTCGAGCTCCGCCTTGCGCTTCTCCAGCTCCGCGAGCCGCGCCTTCGGGTCCACCTCGGTGCCCTCGGTCATCTCCTGGAGCAGGTGGAAGACGGTGAGCAGCCGCGACTCGGTCCCCACGAAGGGCTGCTCGGTGAGCTGGACGAGCCACCGGATGGCGCGCTCCGCCGCGGGCGTCAAATCAAAGTGCGGCTCGTCCATCTCCGGTGGATAGAACTTGCGAAGCCAGCCGGTGCCGTCGGCCGCCCACTCATCGAGATAGGCGCTCGCCGAGCGCGGGAACGCGGCCGCGCCCCGCTGCTCGCGCAGGGCGTGCAGATGGTCCTCCAGCCGCAGCACCAGCTCCCGCTGGGCGATGGCGCGTGCGTTGGATGCGACGAACACCCGGTGCAGGAAGCCGACGATGAGCGGCGCGTGGTCCGCGACGAGCAACCGCCAGCCGGGGTGTTTCAGACGCAAGGTCTCGAGCGTCGTGAAGTCCATGACGCATCATCCATACACCCCACCTCTGACATGCCCGGGTGACGTCAGGGGATGGCTGGATTGAGGGCTCGCGCGTGCCCTGCCTGGTTGGCTGCTCGCGTGCAGTCGGCGCGATGACAGACGCCACAGATTCGTCGCGCGCCAGGCGCTCAAGCTGTCAGGATGGCGACCATGAACAAGCTCGCGACGACAGGCTGGCTGCTGGGCGCGCTGCTGTGGGGCGCGTGTGGTTCGGACGACGTGAAGCGGGAGCCGTGCGTCGAGCGCACCGTCTTCGCGCGCTCGCCGACGGGCGACTGCACGGCCTACGCGTCCAGCTGCGACATCCCCGCGGGCTACCGCGAGTGCTGCGGCGGCTTCCTGGGTGGCTGCGTCGCCTCTGGAGAGGATGCGCGCTGCGTCGACGACCCCACCGACTCCTGCACTCCCGGCGCGGGCGGCGCGGACTGTCCGGGCGTCTGCGAATAACCCTGGCCTCGACCGGGACAGACTCCAGATTTCCACGCGTTTCCAGCATTGGTTGTCTCCGCGCGATTGGGCATAGTGGCCGACGCATGTCGGCCCTCGCTCCCTCCGCGCGCCCTCGCCGTCCGTGGCTTCGCTTCCTGCTGCGTCAGACCATCATCGGGCTGACCCGATTGTCCGGAGTGCTCGCCGGCGCCGCCGAGCGGCTGCGCTGGGTGCGCCTGCGCCACACGTGGCTCAAGCCCAGGCCGGGCGACATCTACATCGCCACCAGCCCCAAGGCGGGGACGACGTGGATGCAGATGATCGTCTACCAGCTCGTCACGCAGGGGCGCGGTGAGTTCGAGCACATCAACCAGATCTCACCCTTCCTGGAGCAGCTGGTCCGCGACGCGAAGGCGGAGGCGCTGCTGGACGGGCTGCCGTCGCCGCGCATCATCAAGACGCACCTGCCCTACTCGCAGCTCAAGCCGCCCCGGGACAGCCGCATCCTGTACGTGACGCGCAACGCGGCCGACTCGCTCAAGTCGCTCTACCACCACCACTACCTGGTGGAGGACACGCCGCTCGACTTCAACCGCTTCTTCCGCGTGGTGATGGACCTGGATGACCCGTGGCTCACGCATCTGGAGTCCTGGTGGCCGCACCGCGCGGACCCCAACGTGCTCCACGTGCGCTACGAGGACCTGGTCCAGGACCTGGAGGGGGGCGTGCGGCGCGTGGCCGCCTTCTGCGGGCTGCCCATCGATGAGTCCCGGATGGGCGACATCCTGGAGCACTGCGGCATCGCCTACATGAAGCAGCACACCCAGCGCTTCGACAACCTGGGCCCCCGGGCCGCGGCGCTGGCGCGGGGCACGTTCATCCACCAGGGGGGCGTGGGCCAGGGACGCGCGATGCTCGACGAGGCGCAGCGCGCCGAGCTGGACGCGCGGGTGGATTCGGCCCGTCAGCGCCTGGGCATGCGGGGCACCGGGCCCTGACGCGGGTGGTCGCCTACACGTCCGGCTTGGACGGCTCCTTGCCCTTCTGCTTGTTGTTCTTCCAGCCCCACGTGGAGCTCCACATCCCCGGCCCCGTGAAGAGCACCGTGACGAGCGTCATCACCGCCGCGCCGATGAGGATTTCCCAGATCATGTCCTCGCCTCCTTCCACTTCCACAACCTGACGCCTCGCGCCCGGGTCGGCACGGCGGAGGTCCGGTTCCACCCCTCGCCGCTTCGTGAGCCGAGTCGCCCCGTGAGCCCGCTGCCCCGGAGACCGGGCAGGCACGCGGTTTCCTGGAACACCTCGCGTGACGCGGCAAACTAGCAGCTCGCGTCACGAGTGCAATCGTGCACGGACAGCGTCCGCGCGGGCGCGGAGTGGTAGTGTGCACGGCCGCATGCCTCACCTGTCCACTCGCGGTGCACGGCCCCTGGCGTACGTCGGGGCGTTGGGTCCTTCCTTCCTCCGCGCACGGCTGGTGTGGGGACTGTTCGTCGGACTGCTCGGTTGTGACGGGCGCCCGCCTCCGGACCTCCCGGGCGCCGAGTGCCCCTCGGGGCCGTGCGGCAACGGCGATGGGGAGGCCATCCGCCCCGAGGGCAGCGTGCGCATCGCGGCGTACAACGTCCATCGCCTGTTCGACACCGTCTGCGACTCGGGTCGGTGTGGGGGCACGGAGTACGAGGAGCTGCCCACGCGCGACGAGTTCGACGCGCAGGTGGCCCGGCTCTCCGGCGCCATCGGGCTGCTGGACGCGGACGTGGTGCTGCTGGCGGAGGTGGAGACGCAGGCGGGGCTGGACGCGCTCCAGGCGCGGCTGCCGGAGTTCCCGCACGCGGTGCTGGGTGAGATTCACGAGCCGGCCAGCGTGGACGTGGGGGTGCTCTCCGCGTTCCCCATCACCTCGGTCGTCACGCACCGGCACCGCGCGCTGACGCGGCCGGACGGCTCGTCCACGCGCTTCGCTCGTGAGTTCCTGGAGGTGCACCTGGACGTGAACGGCAAGGAGGTCATCGTCTTCGCGGCGCACTTCAAGGCGAAGTCGAACGATGACCCGGGCCGCCGTTACGCGGAGGCCAGCGCCGCCCGGGACATCGTCACGCAGGCGGCGGCGCGCGCGCCCCGCTCGCTGGTGGTGATGGGCGGGGACCTCAACGACACGCCGGGCTCGGCGCCCATCGACGCGCTGGAGCAGGACGGGATGCTCAAGCGCGTGGCGAAGGACCGGCCGGACGACCAGACGTGGACGTACAACTACTCCGGTCGCAAGCAGGCCATCGACCACCTGTTCGTGGCCAACAACGCGGCCGGCACGTACGTGCCGGGCTCGTTCCGCGCGGTCCGGGACGGCAGCGGCTACGGCGGCTCGGACCACGCCGCCGTGAAGGCCGACTTCATGCCGGGGCCCTGACGCTCAGCTCGCGGCGGGGATGGCCTGGATGTCGAGCTCGATGTCGACCTTCTCGCCGACGAGCCACCCTCCGTTGTCGAGCGTCTTGTTCCAGCGGATGCCGTAGTCGGAGCGGTTGATGGTGGCGCGCGCCGTGTAGATGAGGCGCGTGCTGCCCCACGGGTCCTTCGACGTGGCGGTGTGGCGCGCCTCGAAGACGACGGGCTGGGTGACGTTGCGGATGGACAGCTCGCCGGACAGGCGGAAGCTGGCGCCGCCGGTGGGCTCCACGTGGGTGCTGCGGAAGGTGAGCTTCGGCGCGGCCTCCGCGTCGAGGAAGTCCGGCGAGCGCAGGTGCGCGTCGCGCTCCGGCGCGCCCGTGTAGATGCTGGCCGTGTCTGCGGAGACCTCGACCTCGCCCCGCGTGGGCTGCTCGGGGTCCACGCGCAGCGAGCCGGAGATGCGCTCGAAGCGGCCGTGCACGCGCGCCACCACCATGTGGCGGGCGATGAAGAGCACGGTGGAATGTGCGGGGTCGATGTTCCAGGAGGTCACGGGCATGAGGGGGAGCTCGTCGGTGCGAATCGAGGGGGAGTGTCGGGTGAGCGGGTCACGGCCGACACAGCCATCCTACGCCAATCACAGCCGCTGTCAGGCCCCGCGCCGAGGAGTCGTCCACCGCGCGTCACCACGAGCACAGGCGGTGAGAATCTTCGTCGCCGGGGTGTCTGGCCGTACGGGTCCGACACGCAACCAAGCCCTACTAACGGTCCTAAGGTAGCAACCTCCGGGAAACCGGTGACGCGAAGCAGCCCGTGTCTCCCCGAGAGACGTGCCGCGTGCCCACTGCCGCGAGTCCCGCGGTAAGAGCGACCGTAAAGCCAAGCAAGGCCCGTCCACTCGGACACCCCGGCGGCGTCATGAAACACCCGGAGAACGGCGCTGGCATTTTGCCAAGCCGCCTTCCCGGAGGGATTCTGGAGACACGGTCTCGTGAGGGGGAGACCCGACCGCCGGCTGGCGGCTCCTCACGCGCGTCCGCTTCTTCCAGGAGCCACAGTCCCGCATGCGGATCGCCGTCATCTCCACGTACACGCACCCCACCCGTCTGCGCATCAAGGAACCCTCCATCATGCAGTCGGCCGTGCCGGAGCTCATCGCCGGCCTGTGCCCGGAGCATGCCGAGGTGGAGATCTTCAACGAGAAGGAGGTCGACCTCCCCATGGACCGTCACTGGGACCTGGTCTTCTTCTCGTACCTGCACTCCTACTACGAGCACACCAAGGTGCTCTCCACGCTCTTCCGCCAGCGCGGGATGACCACCGTCGCGGGAGGCCGGCACGCCAACCACTTCCCCGACGACGCACAGGCGCACTTCGACGCCGTCATCACCGGCGAGCCGGAGTCCAACGTCCCCGCGCTCATCGCGGACTTCGAGCAGGGCCGGCTCCAGAAGCGCTACGCCCTGCCCTCCTCGGGCCCCACCGCCATCCGCCCGTATCGCTACGAGCTCATCGACTTCGAGCACAACAAGGTCCGCCTGCCCGGCATCGAGGCGTCCCGCGGCTGCCCGTTCCGCTGCAACTTCTGCGTCCTCACCGGCCACGAGCGCTACCGCTACCGCCCCGTCGCCCAGGTCCTCGACGAAATCCAGACACGCATGCGCTGGAACCCCAACTACCTGGGATTGATGAAGGACGCCTTCATCTTCCTCGACAACAACCTGGGCGGCTCCCCCAAGTACCTGCGCGAGCTGTGCGAGGCGCTCATCCCCCTGAAGAAGACCTGGGGCTGCGCCCTCACCTTCAACGTCCTCAAGGACGAGTCGCTGGTCAAGCTGATGGCCAAGGCCGGCTGCCGCTACGTCTACACCGGCCTGGAGTCCCTCAACCCCGAGTCCATCAAGGCGATGAACAAGGGCCAGAACACGCTCTCCGAAGTGGACGCCGTCATCCGCCGCGTCTTCTCCTCCGGAATCCTCCTGTCCTTCGGCCTCATCGTCGGCTCCGACGGCGACACCAACGAGTACCTGGAGAAGCTGCCCATGTACCTCTCGGACCTGGGCTACTTCTCCGTCACCTTCCTCGGCATCGTCTGCCCCTATCCGGAGACGCCCTTCTTCCGCGAGCTCCAGGCCGAGAACCGCCTGCTGCCGGGCACCGTCAGCCGCGACTACGACGGCTACACCCTCTGCCACCGGCCGAAGAACCTGCACCCCTCCGAGGTCATCGAGCACTTCCACCGGCTCTGCGGCCAGCTGGGCAGCCTGCCCAACATCGCGAGGCACTACTGGTCCAAGCTGACCTTGAGCAACCTGCCCCGCTACAAGCAGGTCATCACCTTCTCCGGCCCCGAAATCCTCAGCATCCGCAACCCGCTGAAGAACCCCGCCCGGCGCTACATCGCGGGGCTCGACGCACTCGAGGACTGGGACACGCGGCAGATGGCGGCGCTGGGCCTGAAGCCTCAGCAGCTCACCTGACGCCCGCCCGCCGGGGGTGACGCCTCCACCACGGGCGCCATCCCCAGTTCGGCCTCCAGCCGGTCCAGCCGGCGCAGCTCCGCCTTCGCGCCAATGGACTCGAAGATGGCGCGCGCCCGGGCCAGGAACTCGGCGCGCCGGTGCGGCAGCGCCACCGCCGCGTCGTGGTACGCCACGCCCGTCTCCCACCGGTTCGGCGTGTCCTCCAGCGTCTTGATGGCGCGCAGGAACAGCGACTCGGCCGCCTTGCCGCCCTTCTTCAGCGCCAGCGCGCGGGCCGACACGCGCAAGGCCGGGCCCTTCATGTACGGATAGCGCCACGCGAGCAGCCGCGCCTTGAACAGACACCGGCGGACGATGGCCCACAGCGTCTGGCGCGGCACCGCCTGCGCCCCCTGCTCCAGCGCGAACAGCGCACCCTCCGCCGCGTCCACGAGGCCAATCTGGAGGAACGGCACGAGCACGTGGTAGCGCCACAGCGCCTCGTCCGCGCGCACCGCCATCAGCCCCGCCTCCTCCACCTGGTGCTCTCGCACCGTCACGTTGACCAGGTGGTTGAGGCTGGCGCACTGGTTGGCCAGGTCCTGCACCTCGATGCTGATGCGTAGCCCCTGCTCCAGCTCCGCGCACAGCTCGCCCACCTCGCCCTCGCCGCGCAGGTAGCGGCACATGGGCACCCACGAGTGCGCCCAGCCCTGGTGCATGAGCGCGTGCAGCTCCTCGCCCATCTTCCCCATCTCGACGTACGCGGCCTCCGCGCCCTCGAACCGCGAGGCGAGGAACTGGCTGGAGCCCAGCATCATCAGCCCCGTCTGCACCTCCCACATGTCGCGCACCTGGCGCAAGAGCGCCATGGACTGCTCGGCGTACTGCGTGGCCTCCGCCTGCTTGTTGCTGAAGATGGACAGCGTGGCCAGGCGCGACAGCGCGATGCCCTCCGCCGAAGGGTCCCTCGCCTGCCGCGCGTAGCTCAGCGCCCGCTGGCACCAGCGCTTCGACAACCCGAGGAAGCCCGAGCCGAACAGCAGCGAGCCGTAGTAGCTGCTCGCCAGGCTCAGCCCCCGCTCCCCCTTCGAGCGCTCCGCCATGATGGTGGCCACCATGGTCGCCCACGTGAGCTTCGCCAGGTCCTTGAAGTAGTAGATCTTGATGAGCGAGACGAGCGTGGACAGCTGCTTGAGGTACAGCGGCAGCCGAGGCCCCAGCGGCCGGGCGAGGAAGGGGAACAGGCCGTAGAGCAGGTGCAGCCCGAAGGCCAGGAGCGTGCGCAGCGCCAGTGAGAACAGGTTGCGCGGCATGGGACGCCCCATCAAGTCCATGGCGCGCTCCAGCTCCTGGATGGCGCGCTTGGACTCGCCCTTCTCCTGGTGGGCGCGGCCCAGGCCCAGGTGCAGCTCCGCGCGGCGCGGGTCCTGGTCCTCGTCCGCCAGGCACTGCTCGAACATGTGGATGGCGCCCGCGTAGTTGCCCGCCTGCAAGAGCGTCTCCGCCAGCTCCTGCATCACCCGGCGCGTCTTGAGCAGCACCTCGTCCGGGTCCAACGCCTGGGTGATGGCGAGGATCTCGATGGCCTTGTTGTAGTGGTGGACGGCGTCGTCGTTCGCGTACTGCGAGCGAGCGCCGCGCGCCGCCATCAGCGTGTACTCCAGGCCCTTCACCTCGTCGTTCCCGGCGAGGAAGTGGAACGCCAGGATGCCCGCGGACGGCGCGGTGTTCTCCCCCGCGCGCGCCTCCAGGAAGAGCGCCAGGCGCCGGTGCAGGTCCTCGCGCGAGGACACCATCAGCGTGTTGTACGCGGCGTCGCGGATGACGATGTGCTTGAAGATGCACGTGAAGGGCTCCTCCACCTCCAGGAGGATGAGCCCCAGGTGCGTCAGCGTGTCGATGGCCTCGCGGATGCGCTGGCGAGGCACCGAGCCGGGGGCCAGCGCCGCCACGGCGTCCAGCGTGAAGATGCGGCCGATGACGGACGCGACCTTCACCACCAGCTTCTCCGTCTCGCTGAGCAGGTCGATGCGCCCGAGCACCACGTCCTGGATGGAGTCCGGCAGCACCAGCGTCTGCAGGCCGCGCTTGAGCTCGCGCCGCGCCGCGCCCGGCGACACCGGCCCCAGGTAGCCGCCCTCCACCATGCCCTGGACGATGGACTCCGCGAAGAACGGGTTGCCCTGCACCTTGGAGAGCAGCAGGTCCTCCAGCGCGGTGTCCGGCGGCTCCATGCGCAGGTGCACGCGCAAGAGCGCCCGCGTGTCCTCGTCATCCAGGCTGGAGACGTCGAGCTTGCGCAGGTACGGCAGGTGCTCCAGGCCGCGCAGCTGCTCTCCGGGCCGCATCGTCACCAGCAGCGTCAGGCGCAGGGGCGCGAGCCGGGCGGCGACGTACTCGATGAGGTCGACGGAGATGTTGTCCGCCCAGTGCAGGTCCTCGAAGAAGAGCAGGAGCGGCGTCTTGCGCGCGTGCTTCTCCAGGAGCTGGAAGATGATGTGGAAGACCTTCTGGTTCTTGTGGCGCGCGTCCAGCCCCGAGGTGGCCGCGTCCTCCGCCACGCTCAGGCCCAGGATGTGCGCCATCACCGGCGTCCACTCCGGCCCCACGTCCTCCAGGCTGTCGAGCCCCTGCCGCACCCGGAGCAGCTGCGCGTCCACGTCATCGCCCTCGTGCAGGCCGAACAGCTGCACGAGCACCTCCTTCCAGGGGAAGAAGGGCGTGAACATCTCGTACGAGTAGCAGATGCCGTACAGGCTGCGCGCGCCGCGCGACTCGGCCTCCTCCACCACCCGGGCGCCCAGGCGCGACTTGCCGATGCCCGCCTCGCCGGACACCACGCACAGGCGCCCCGCGCCCTGGAGCGACTCCTCCACCGCGGCCTGCAGCTGCCCCAGCTCGCGCCGCCGGCCGACGATGCCGCCCCGCCCCTTCACGAAGAGGCTGCGGCGCACCTCGCCCTTGAGCCGGAAGATGGGCACCGCGCGGGTGACGCCCTTGAGCGTGGCGTCCTCGACGAACTCCGTGGCGAAGCCGCCCTGCTGCAGCTTGCGCTCCGTCTGCGCGTCGATGTGGATGCCCACCCCGTCCGCGTACGTCATCAGCCGCGCGGCCAGGTTCACCACCTCGCCCAGCGCCGAGTAGCCCTTGCGCCAGGGCGAGCCCATGTCGCCGAAGTACGCGTGCCCCGTGGCGATGCCAATCTGCAGCTCGCGCACGTAGGGGTAGGCCTCGCGCTCGCGCACCAGCTTGCACGCGAGCCGGCTGGCCAGCACCTCCTTGTTCTGCTGGGCGGTGGGCGCGCCGAACAGGACGTAGAGCACGTTGCCCTTGTCCGTGAAGTCCGTCATCAGGAGCACGCCGCCGTGGTGCGCGCTCTCGCGCTGGACGTACTCGTAGAAGGCGTTCAGCTCGCGGGTGAAGGCCTCCACCTCGGACGGCCCGTGGTCCGTCTTGAAGCGCAGGAAGAAGCAGGTGAGGTCGCGGAAGTCACCGCCCAGCTCCTGGTGCGCGGTGGTGATGCGCGTGAAGAGCACCGGGTGGAGCAGGAGCGCGCAGCGGCCCACCAGCTCCTCGCCGCCCGGCGCGTCGAACACCGGCGGAGGCCGTGCCTCCAGCGGCACCGAGGGCTCCAGGCGGTAGGCGCCGTCGCACTCCTCGCCCACGCGCGCCAGGTCCGGCAGGAGCGCCCAGGCCTCCGGACTCAGCAGCACCTCGCCCACCCGGGCCCGCTTCTCGGCGGCCACCGCCTGCTCCAGCGGCCGGCCGACGAGCGCCGGGTGCATCCACATGCCCGTCGTCCCCAGGACGATGCGGTGCGACTCGCCCACGCCGATGCCGATGCGCGAGGACACACCGAAGCGCTGCCCCAGCAGCTCCAGTCGGGAGAAAGGAGCGAGCCTTCGCTGCACGTCCAGCGCGCACCGGGCCGCGCGCGCCACCGCCTCCGCGTCGCCCTCGTCGGAGGCGGGCTCGAAGCAGGCGAGGATGGAGTCACCGGCGAACTGGTAGATGTCGCCGCCGTGCGCCTTCACGACGTCGATCATCTCCGTGTAGTAGCCGCGCAAGAGGCGCTGGAGCGCGTCGATGCCGCGAGGCCCTTCACCGCTCAGGCGCACGACGATGGGCGTGAAGCCCGCGATGTCCAGCACCAGGATGGCGCCGCGCACCGACTCCACCGGCGGCAGCGCGTGCGCCTCCGTGTCCTCCAGCCTGCGAATCAGGGCGCCAGGGATGTAGGGCCGGAGCGAGGACAGCACCAGGTCGATGTCGGCCGACGACATGCTGGCGCCCTCAGCCCAACGTCCTGAAGCGAATCCACATCGCCGCCACGCCCACCCCGGCGTAGAGGAACGTCTCCAGCGTCTCCGACAACGGCTGCGCCTTCCTCAACGCCCCCCACGCGTGCACCACCACCATGGCCGCGCACACCCAGCCGATGAGCTCGAAGAGCGCCGGCTGGCTTCGCGGGTCCGGGATGTAGCGCATCACCGTGAGGATGATGGCCAGCGCCACCCCGCCCAGGCACCGGCCGAAGTACACCGTCAGGTCCGTGTTGCCCTGCATGGGCGCCCAGCCCAACCAGCGAGACCAACGCAGCGGCATCAGGAGGAGCGGCAGGGCGAACACCAACAGGAAGAACGTCGTCGAGACGGCCAGGAACCAACTTGCCAGCGGGTATTCGGCACTGATCATGTCGACGCACGAGGAACGACGCGGAAACCGGTCTTCAGCGTGGAGCGGCAGTGCCCCCGGCTCCCCATCCTAGTCGGTTTTCACCCGGCTTCGAGCACCCTCGAAACAGACGAGGATTCCTGGGTTTCCAAGCTCAGGGAGCAGGAGGGCGGGCGGGCTCGAGGACGGCGGCGCGGAGGAACTCGGCGACGCGCTCCAGGGAGTCGGTGCGCTCCAGGCCGGAGGGGAAGCGGCGGAACTCATCGGGCGAGCCGAAGAGGATGATGGGCTTGTCGTAGCGGACGCACAGCACGGCCTCGGCCGCGGTGCCGGCGCCTCCGGGCAGGGCCACCAGGGCGTGAGGGGTGAGGACGTTGATGTGGTTGCGGCTGAGTGGATCCGTCCCCTGCTCACCGCTCAAGGGCAGGTGGGTGTAGATGGCCAGCTCCACGCCCGGGTTGGGGTAGCCCTGGCGCGGGACGTATTCGCCGTCCTTCACCGTGCCGGGGACGATGCCGATGGAGATGCCCCGCCGGCCCACCACCTGGACGAACGCGTCCGCCGCCGCGCGCATGACGCCGCTGCCCGCGCCGGTGAGCAGGTCGAACCCCGCCTCGGCGATCCACCGCGCCAACGGAATGACGCGCTCCAGGTGCTCCTGCCGCCCCGAGCCGAACACGCCGATGATCCGCCGTTCCTTTCTCATGACTGGTTTGCTCCTTCCCGCGGATGTGACCGGCCCGACCCCCAGCTTCTTCCATGTGCGTCCCACGCATCCGGCGCAACCGTTCAGTGCGGCACAGAGTCCGCGTCCGCCGTTCACCGATGGAAGGATCCACCCTCCGACAGAGCCCGAAATGACGCTTGCAGGACGCGGCGCGCCCAGGGGTGCTCCGCGCCCCAGCGCCCTGGCCTGTCAGACCCCCTCCGTAACCTGCTTCACGTCAAGCCTGGAGGTGGCCGTGTTCGACACCTGTGGTGGATGTGAGCGACGTGGTGGCCCCGGTGAAATCTTCGACTGGTGCGCCAACTGTGAGCTGTCCCTGTGCCCGCGCTGCATGGAGCGAGGGTGCTGTGACGAGTACCCCGCGGAGTCGGGGCGTGGCGCGCCGAGGTTGTTGCCGGACCCGCCGGAGGACGACGCCCTTCCCCTGCCCGAGCACTTCGGTGGGCGGTGCTGCTCCAGTGCCCGCGCGGTGGCGTGCTCGTGCGCGTTCCATTGGGTCTGCGAGCGGCACGGCGACCAGCACATCGGCACGCACGACTGAGGGTGTCAGGGGTTGCTGGCGCGGAGGTCCACGGGGCCCTCGCTCGGCAGCTCGACGGTGAAGCGGGCGCCCTCGCCCTGGATGCTCTGTGCGTGGACCTGTCCGCCGAGCGCCGCGACGATTTCGCGGACGATGAAGAGGCCCAGGCCCAGGCCCCCGTATTCGCGTGACGACACGGCGCGCTCGAAGCGGCCGAAGATGTGAGGCAGTCGCTCGGCGGGGATGCCGATGCCCTGGTCGATGACGTCCAGGTGGACGCGGCCCTCGGCATGCGCCAGTCGCACCTCGATGGGGCTGCCGGCGCCGAACTTGAGGGCGTTGGACAACAGGTTCGTCACCACCTGCTCCAGGCGGACGCGGTCCCATCGGCCGATGCAGTCCGGGGACAGGCTCAAGGAGATGGGCGACCGGGAGCGCTGGATGGCGTCCCGCATGCCTTCGGTCACGTCGCGCACCACGGAGGCCAGGTCCACCGGCTCCAGCGTCAGGTGGAGGCGGCCCGTCTGGATTCGGGAGACATCGAGCAGCTCGTCGACCAGGTGCGCCAGTCGCCGGGTCTGCGCCTGGGTCGTCCTGGAGGCGCGCTGGACGGCGTCGCGCGTGGGCACCTCGCTCCGGGCGAGTCCCTGCACGGAGAGCTGGAGCGCGGTGATGGGGGTGTAGAGCTCGTGCGCGGCGATGGAGAGGAACTCGTCGCGCAGGCGGATGGCGTCCTGGGACTCGTGGTACAGCCGCGCGTTGTCCAGGGCGATGGCCGCGCGGCGCGCCAGGTCCTGCGCGAGCTCCACGTCCGGGGGCCCGTAGCGTTTGCCCGGCACCGAGGACACGAGCGAGATGACGCCCAGCATCCGCCCCCGGGCGATGAGCGGCACCGCGAGGAAGGAGCGGGCCTTCAGCGCGCGGATGAGCGCGACGTGCGCCTCGTCGCGGCACAACCGCTCCAGGACTTCGTCGGTGATGACGGGGATGAGCAGCGGCTCGCGACTCTTCAGCACGGCGATGGCGGGCTGGGACGAGTCCCAGTCGGGTGTGTAGAACGACTGCAGGTCGCGAGCGATGCGCTCGTGTCCCGGGTCGGCGTGCGCGGTGGAGAGCCGGCGGATGGCGCCCGAGGGCTCCACCACGTCGATGGCGCAGAGCGTGGAGAGCGAGGACACGCACAGGCGCGCCAGCCGGGACAGCGTCGCTTCGAAGTCCAGCGCCTCGGCCAGCACCACGCTGCTCTCGGCGAGGAAGCGCACGGCCTCCTCCGCGCGCCGGCGCTCCTCGAACAGGAGGCTGTTCTCCAGCGAGATGGCCATCTGCGAGGACAACAACTGGAGCACGCGCACCCGGTCCGGGGTGAAGGCGTGGGTGGCCAGGTTGTTCTCCAAATAGAGGACGCCCATGGTGCGCGCGTGGCGGCGGATGGGCACCACCAGGGCGGACTTCACGCGCTGCCGCGCCACGTAGGCATCCGACACGAAGCGCCCCTGGTGCACGGCGTCCCCGAGCACCACCGCGTCCCCGGTGCGGAAGGCGTGCGCCAGGAGCGACTCGGGCACCAGCGTCGAACCCACGAGGGGAAGCTGGGGCCGCGAGAGGGGCTCCCCCACTCCGCCCACCGCCGTGAGCACCAGCGCGCCCTGCTCGTCCAACACCAGCGCGCCGCGCTGCGCGCCCGCCACCTCCAGGCATACCGCCATCAACTTCTCGAGCAGCCGCTCCAGGGCGACCTCGCCCGACAGGGATTGCGCCGCCTTGAGGATGCTGAGCAGGTCGAGTGACGCGCCCCGGAAGTCGTCGCCCGTGGGCGTGACGGTCTGGTCCCACAGGCCGGACTCCTGCACCTGGAGGTCGGGGAACTCCTCCTGCAACGCGGACACCACGGCCTTGGCGCCCCAGCGGGCGAAGCCCTCCCGCGCGGCGCGCAGGTAGAGCGAGGCCACGCGCTTGCGGCCCAGCGCGCCGTACAGCCGCCCCGCGAGCACGTTCGCGAGCGCCTCGTCGTGGGGATGGCCGTCCTCGCGTGCTCGGTCGATGGCCTCGTCGAAGAGCTCGGCGGCCTCGGTGAAGTGGCCTTCGAGGCGGGCACGCTCGGCGCAGAGCAGCAGGTAGCGGTGGAGGAAGTTCTCCGGACAGTTCGTCGACCAGTGGCGGAACTGGCTCCAGGCGCGCTCGACGAGGGACCGACGCTCGTCGAGTGAGGCCAGGGCGCCGTTGCCCGCCGCGTGCACCAGCCCGCTGAAGAAGGCGTGCTCGGTGACGGTGAAGAGCGACGGCATGAAGCGCAGGTGGGGCTCGGCGGCGCGGAGCATCTCCCGCGCGCCCGACAGGTCTCCGAGCAGATAGGACGTCTGGAGCCGGAGGATGAAGAACTGCCCGAGGATGGTGGGGTCCCCCTGGGCCTTCTCGAGGAACGCACGCGTGTCGAACGTCGAATCGTCGTAGCCCGCGCGCTCGCGGGTCCGCCCCTGGAGGCAGCGCACGGCCTGACGCAGCGCGAGCTGGAGGTCCGCCATGGCGCGCTGTCCGCTCTTCTGGTCGAACGCGAGCGCCGACTCGCTCTCCGCGTGGACGCGGTCCAGTTCGGCGCCCATCCGCAAGCGCGTGAAGCTGAGGCTCGCCAGCAAGTATGCGACGTACTGCGGCTCACCGCTCTCGAGCCCCGCGGAGATGCCCCGGCGCAGCAGCGGGATGGACGAGCGCAGGGGCTCGCGCCAGTGGCGCATGTAGAAGAGGAACGCTGCGAGCACGCGGCACTCCTCGCGCGGCTCGTCGAAGCGGCGGCTCAGCTCCATGCCCAGGTGGCTGAAGGGGTGGCCCGCGGCGTAGTCGCCTCGGGACTCGCCGAAGACGAGGCCGAAGCACACGTACGCGAAGGCGGAGTACACGCTGTTGCCGTGGCGCAGCGTGAGGCCCACCATGCGCGTGTAGATGAACGAGAACATCGGCGGGTCCGAGAACCAGGCCGCGATGCCCGCGTTCATCAACAGCCGCATGCAGCCGCGCTCCAACTCCGCGTCCATGCGCGGCGCGGACAGGAGCGCCTCCTCGGAGCGGTCCTTCCACAGGGCCTCCACCTGGGGGAGCTCCGCGCGGAAGGCCTCGGTCGCATCACCCTCCGGCAGCTCCACGCCGAACAAGCGGAGCCCCTCGCGCGCGTGCCGGAGCGCGGCTTCGTGGTCCCTGGCGAAGATGCTCGCGTTCATCCGCAGGACGTAGAGGTCCACCTTCTCCAGCGGCGTGCGCGCGTGCGCCATCGCCGCGTCGATGAGGCGCTCGGACAACAGGCGGTCTGCGGTGAGCTGCGCGCACTCGGCCGCGTCCCGGTGGAGCTGGAGCATCTGCTCGGTCCGGGTCGACCAGGCGTCCTCGGGCAGCAGGGCGCGAGCACGCATGAAGTACGCCAGCGCCGCCTCGAAGGCGGAGGCATCACGCACCTTGCGTCCCGCGCGCAGGTTGAGCTCGGCGAGCCACGTGCGCTCGTTCGTGTCGCGCACCACGTCGCCGCCCAGGTGGTAGTGGTCCACCACCTCGCACACGCGCGACTCGTTCTCCGTGCCCCGCGCATCGGCCCAGAGATGGCGGGCGATGGCGCGATGCACGGCGGCCCGCTCGGCCTCGGACAGGAGTGAGTACGCGGCATGCCTGACGCGGTCATGCGCGAAGCGATACGTGGCTTGATTCACCGACATGAGGCTGGCCGACTGTTGGGACGGGAAGCGAGGGCCACGCCCCTCCGGGACGAGGAGCCCCGCGCGCAGGGCGCTCCAGAGCGCTCCCGCCGTGTCCTCCAGGGGCGCCTCCACCACGCGCGCCAGCAACCACAGGTCCACCTGCCCTCGCATGCACGCGGCCACCGTCAACAGTCGCTGCGTCGACGCCGGCAGTCGACGGATGGAGTCGAGCATCAGCTCCACGACATTGTCGGTGACCTCGGCTTGCGCGATCCGCTCCAGCTCCCAGTGCCACGTCCCCGACTCCAGGTCGTACGTGAGCAGCCCCGTGCGATGCAGGTGCCGCAGGAAGTGGCCCACGGAGAAGGGATTGCCAGCGGTCTTCTCGAGCACGAGCCTCGCGAGTGGCTCGACGTGCGCCGCGTCGCACTTCAGCGCGTCCGCGCACAGCGCCGTCAACGCGGGCAGGTCCAAGGGCCCCAGCTCCAGCAGGAGCGGCGAGCACCCCACGGCGCAGAGCGCCGTCCGCCAGCGCTCCAGGGGATGCGTGGGCCCCCACTCGCCCGGACGCCAGGCGCCGAGGACCAGCAGGTGGTGCAGCTCCGAGTCCGTCGACAATCGTGAGAGCAGCTCCAGCGTGGCCGCGTCCGCCCACTGGAGGTCGTCGAGGAAGAGCACCAGGGGCTGCTCGGCGGTGGCCAGGTCGCGGAGGAAGGACTGGAGCATCCGCAGGAAGCGGCTCCCGGCCTCACGCGGCCCCAGAGCGACGACGGGGGGCTGTTCGCCGATGAGTCGCTCCAGCTCGGGCACGAGCTCGGTGAGCATGCGCCCGTGGCTTCCGAGGGACTTCTGCAGGCGCAGTCGCCACGCCTCCACGCCTTCGGGCGGCAGCTCGAGGACGCTCACCACGAGCCCGCGCACGGCCTCCATCAGCGACGCATAGGGCATCTGCCCTCGCAGCTCGGGAGACCTGCCCGCGAGGAAGTGGCCCGCGCCCACGCGCTCGCGCAGGACGTTGGCCAGGGACGACTTGCCGCTCCCGGAGGCTCCGGCGAGCAACACCCACTCGCGAGAGCCCGCGCGGGCGCGCTCCAGGGCGGCATCCAGGAGGGCCAGTTCACGCTCGCGACCGTAGAGCTTGTCGGGCAGGCCCAGCTCGCGCGCGAGGTCGTGGCGGCCCAGCTCGAAGGTGATGGGCGTCCCGGGACCGCGCCAGCGTCGCTGGATTTCCCGCAGGTCTGCGACGAGGGCCTCGGCGCTCTGGTAGCGCTCCTCGGGGGACTTCGCGAGCAGGCGGAGCACGACGTCGGAGAGGAGGCTCGGGAGCGAGGGGTTCCGGTCGGCGGGAGGAATGGGAGGCTGTGCCAGGAGCGCATGCACGAGCTGCGCGGCATCGGCCGAGAGGAAGGGCGCCTCGCCCGTGAGCATCTCGTAGAAGGTCGCGCCCAGCGCATAGAGGTCCGCGCGGTGGTCCACGCGCCGGCCCATCCTCCCGGTCTGCTCGGGGGCGATGTAGCGCAGCGTGCCCTCGAAGCCGCCCGGAACACCGGCGCTGCGCACGAGGCCCTGCACGCTGGTGGCCAGGTCGAAGTCGATCATCACCAGTCGGCGACCGCTGGCCGCCACGACGAGGTTGGCGGGGTTGAGGTCACGGTGGATGACGTGCCGCCGATGCAGGGCGCCCAGGGTGGTCGCCACGTCCAGGGCCAGTTCGAGGAAGAGGTCCACCTCGAGCGGTCCTCGTCGCAGCAGGTCCCGGAGGTCAGTGGGGCCGGCATCCTCGAGGACGAGGGCCAGGTGGCCCGACAGCTCTTCGAGGCCGATGACGTCGACCACCCCGTCGAGGTCGGACAGCTCGCGGAGCATCACATGTTCGTGGCGCAGCATTCCGGCGCTGCTCTCCGCCAGCGGGCCTTCGCGGACGACCTTGAGCACCCGAGCGCCGCCGTCGGGAGTCCAGGCACGGAGCACGTCATACCGGTGGCCCCGGTAGATTCTCCGAGCGTCTTGCAAGCCGGGCAGCTCGAGCATCATGCCCCCCTCGGCGACGACCCTACTCGTAAGCTGTAACGGACGATGCGGGCGAGGACCTGTCCAGGGGGGCGGGCCTCCTCCCGCTCGGACGTCAACAGCACACACGCACGCCCTACCGGATTCGCACGGACCTGGAGGTGGACACGTCGAGTAGTGAGCGGCGTCAGCGACCGCGGGTAAGGTGATGGGCGGTGCGGCGCCGCGTCACGCGGCAGGGGGCTCGATGCGGAACATCTTCGCGTGCCTGGTCCACGAGCGGCCCGACTGCGTCATGGACCTGGTGCGCAACCTCCACCACCTGGACCCGGACTCGCTCATCCTGCTCTACAACGGCGGGAAGCATCCGGGACTGCTCGACGGGCTCTGTTTCGAGCACTTCAACGCGGTGGTCCATCCGGCTCCGCGGCCGATGAAGTGGGGCTGGCTGCATGACTTCGCGCTCGACTGCTTCCGCTTCGCGCTGGAGAGCCATCCGTTCGAGGCGATGACCATCGTTGACTCGGACCAGCTCGGGTTGAGGCCTGGGTACTCGGAGCACCTGCGGGGTTTCCTGGCGGCGAATCCTGGGGCGGGACTCCTGGGGAATGTGCAGGCGCCACATGGACCTGGGCCGCGGGCGGCTCCGGCGGTCGAGGCTCGGCGCGAGGTGGATTTGTGGAGGCCGTTCCTCCGGAGGTTCGTGAATGGGGAGTCGCAGTTCGTCCATTGGACGTTCTGGCCGTCGACGGTGTTCACGGTGGACGCGGCTCGGGACCTGGTCGCGCTGTGGGAGCGGGATGAGCAGCTCGGGGACATCCTGCGGCGCTCGCGCATCTGGGCCTCGGAGGAGGTGCTGTTCCCCACGCTCACCGCGCTCCTGGGCCACCGCGTCCTCACGAGCCCGTGTGACTACGAGTGGGTGAAGTACCGGGTCGAGTACTCGACCGCGCAGCTCGACGCCGCGATGGACGCGCCTCGCGCGTATTGGGCGCACCCGATTCCACGTCGGCTGGAGGACCCGCTGCGCGCGCATGTGCGGGCGCGGTTCGGTGGCTACGAGCGTCCACCCGAGAAGGAGGCACCGGCGCCGGTTGTCGAGGAGCCCCAGCGGGCACCGGTCATCACGTCGCGTCCGACGGTGTCCTGCATCATGCCGACGTTCAACCGGCGGAGGTTCGTGCCGTTGGCGGTGCGCTGGTTCCTTTCCCAGGACTGGGCGGAGAAGGAGCTCATCGTGGTCGATGACGGCAGCGAGCCTGTCGCGGACCTGCTTCCGGAATCACCGAACATCCGGTACGTGAGGCTGGAGGGGCGACACTCCGTGGGGGCGAAGCGGAACCTCGCCTGCGAGGCGGCGCGAGCGGAGGTCATCGTCCACTGGGATGACGATGATTGGTTCGCGCCTCGGCGGCTTCGATATCAGGTCACGTCCCTGCTCGACTCAGGCGCGGATGTGAATGGACTGACGCGTGTCCATTATCATCAGCCGTCGACGGGTCGGTCCTGGCGGTATGTCTATCCCCGGGGTCATCGCCCCTGGGTTGCCGGCGGGACGATGTGTTACGTGAAGGCGTTCTGGCAGCGCAATCCGTTCGCGGACATCCAGGTCGGAGAAGACGCGCGCTTCCTCTGGGGCGCGGTGACGCCTCGGGTCCAGGTGCTCCAGGACCCGAGCTTCTATGTCGCGCGCATCCACGAGGCGAATGTGGCCCCGAAGCAGGTCCACCAGCCCTACTGGCTCCCCCACCCCACCGACACCGTGCGGATGTTGATGGGCGAGGCGTTCGACCTCTTTCGGGCGGGAGCCATCGAGGAAGCGTGACCGCCCGGTTCAGTGGAACAAGGCGGGCCACCACCGGGCGCGGCAGATGGAATACGGCCTGTGGCTCTCACTGACGTAGATGGACGGCAGGCTCTCGACGACCGTCCCGTCCCGGCCCACGCTGACCATGAAACAGGAATCCCCCATCCCCGTGCTCGGCAGGCGCACCGTGCCGCAGGACTCGCCGGAGGGCGCTGTGAGCCGGGCCTCGAACTGGCAACCCGAGGGGTCCTCATTCACCGTCCCCCACCGGAGGTAACCCCTCCCCCCCGGAAGCAGCGCGAACGGGCTCGTATCCCCATTCGAAAGCCAGCCCGGGACGGGACCCGCCGACGTCTGCAGGGAACCGAAGGAGGCCACCCACGTCTTGCCGAGATAGTTCTGGGCGCTCAGCAGCAGACCGCCCTGCAGCAGGGGCACGAGCGTGAAATGCGCGTACTGTGGTGGATTCGGCAGCGTGAGCGCGGAGAACGAAGCGCCAGGCTGCCCCGCGCTGTCCACCCAGACACCCTCCACCTCCGCCGCCCCCGAGGACGTCTGCGTGATGGACAGCACCAGCGTGTGGCCCTCCGTGTTCACGCCCACCACGTGCGGCGCGCCACTCAGGACCGTGGCCAATGACGTGCTCCAGCGAAGCTGCCCGGTGCCGCTGTAGGCCCGGACGGTCTTGTCCTCCCCCATTTCATGCAGGCCTCCCACGGGGTTCTCCGCGCCCCACAGAAGCCCCGTCGACGGCTCCGAACGGACCGCGACCTGCCGGTTGACATTGTCGAGGAACATCAGCCACGAGAGGTCCTCGAACGGGTGGTAGCTCCGCCCCAGGAACCCCTGCGACTGACCGAGCAACTGCATGGTGTTCGCATTCGAGACGCCGCCGCTCCACAAATCGCTGCCGTCGGGACGCAACACCTTGAACCCCATCGACATGAGATTCTCGGGCATCTGGGTCAGGATGATGTTGCCCACACCATCCACCGCCGAGGAATCACACGAACCGTAGGTCGCTGTCGCCTGCGTCGCGTACTTCCAGGCCGCGAGCGCTTCCGGTTGGATGACCGGGACCACCTCGCACCCCTCCGCCGCCAATGCTGGGGAAGCAAATCCCATCCAGCCCACGAGAAGCCCCACGCCGAAGAACCCCTGCCCTCTGTTACCCACCTTCACGTTCGCCCCACCCTTCATCCAACTTGACTGTGAGTGCAGGTAAGAATGGGCCTCGGGAAAAACCAGTGGGGGTGGCGAGGGGCCCTCTGACTGTTGATTGCGTGAACGTGCTCCTCTGGACGAGCGACCAGCAAGGGTCCAGGCAGGACAGCTCACCCAGACGTTCCAACCCGTGGCACCCAATCAAACCCTCACATCCGAGACACGTCCAGCGACGTGGCTTCTGTACTGGCTTCGGCGCCCCCTGTTCTGTACCGCTCGCGCGGGCATACGGTGGCGAGTGGATGAAACAGCACGCCGTCACACCGTCCGCTGAAGCCAGTCAACTGCTGACCGGCGGAACCGCGCCCGCCTTCACGGGCTCCACGCTGTCCGCGGGCTTCGTCACGGTGCTCGTGGCCTTCTCGAGCACGGGCGCCCTCATCTTCCAGGCCGCGGAGGCCGCGGGTGCGACGCCCGCGCAGATGAGTTCCTGGATGGGCGCCCTCGGTCTCGGCATCGCCGCGACCACCATCGGCCTGTCCCTGCGCTACCGCGCGCCCGTCCTCACCGGGTGGTCCACCCCCGGCGCGGCGCTGCTCGCCACCAGCCTCGTCGGCCTGCCGATGTCCGACGCCATCGGCGTGTTCCTCTTCTGCGGCGCGCTCATCACCCTCTTCGGCGTCACCGGCTGGTTCGAGCGGGCCCTCGGCCACATCTCGCTCCCCCTCACCGCCGCGATGCTCGCCGGAATCCTCGCCCGCTTCGGCCTGGACGTCTTCGTGTCCATGAAGACGCGGCTCCTGCTCGTCGCCGTCATGCTGGGCGCGTACGTGCTCGGCAAGCGCCTGTGGCCCCGCTACGCCATCCTCGTCGTCCTCGGGCTCGGCTCGTGCGTGGCCTGGGCCTCGGGATTGATGCGCTTCTCCGAGCTCCGCTTCGCCTGGGCCACGCCCGTCTTCACCGCTCCGACGTTCTCCTGGCACGCGCTGCTCGGCGTCGGCGTGCCGCTCTTCATCGTGACCATGGCGTCCCAGAACGTCCCCGGCGTCGCGGTGCTGCGCGCGTCCGGCTACGCCACGCCCATCTCGCCCATCATCACCACCACGGGCCTCGCGACGATGGTGCTCGCCCCCTTCGGCGGCTTCGCGCTCAACCTCGCAGCCATCACCGCCGCCATCTGCACCGGCAAGGAAGCCCACGAGGACCCTTCCAAGCGTTATGCCGGCGGCGTCGTCTCCGGCGTCCTCTACCTCCTTGCGGGCCTGGCCGGAGCGACCTTCGTCACCCTCTTCACCGCCTTCCCCCGCGAGCTCGTCCTCGCCATCGCCGGCATGGCCCTGTTCGGCACCATCGCCAACAGCCTGTCCACGGCCATGAGCAGCGAGCGCCATCGCGAGGGCGCTGTCGTCACCTTCCTCGTCGCCCTGTCCAATGTCTCCCTGTTCGGCGTCGGCGCCGCCTTCTGGGCCCTGGTCCTGGGTCTCGCCACCTCCACCGTCGTCAACTGGCGACGCTAGGAATCCCCCGCGCGCCCGCATTCCCCGACACATGGCGCGCCGCGTGATACATCGCTGAAGACGCCTGGTCGTTCCGCCCCAGGTGAATTACGGGGACCCCGGATTGCTCGGTTGCTTGGAGAATGTGAAAGTACGCCTCGAGTCGTCCGCAGTCGTCCCCCTCTCGAGGCCCCCCCAGCGTGAGCGCCCGACCTGGTCTTGCCTTCGCAGTGTCCGTGGAACAGGGAGTCCCCTCCGCCCTCCCCTCCCGCGCCATCGAAGTCGACGTCGGCGTGGCGCTGCCCACCGCCTTCGGCGGCCTGCGCAAGGTCCTCAAGGCCTGTGAGGACGCGGCCCCTGATGTCCACCGCGCCATCGCCGCCGCCCACCCCTCCGAGTGGAACCGGCTGTTCCCGGGCACGACGCAGGGCGTCCCCGCGCTCGAGGACCTGGCGCTGTCCCCGTCCGAGCGACGGCTCCACCGTGAATCCGAACAGACGTTCTGGATTCTCACCGTGGCCGCGCGGACCCTCGTGGAGACGCTGCGCGCCAGCGGCCGCCCGCTCGTACTCCATGGCGCGGGCGAGTGTGACCTGGTCAGCCTGCGCGCCGTCATGCGCGCCGCCGAGTGGGCCCGGCTGGACGGCCTGGACGGCACCCTCCTGCTCACCGGCTGGCGGATGCGACGTCCTCATGGCGCCGCCGCCTTCGAGTCCCGCCGGCAGGCCTATCTCGACTCGCTGTGCGACCGCATGCGCGTCCCTCACGCCTCTGGCCCGGGCCCCGTGTCCTCGCGCGAGCTGGAGCCCGCGGTGGACCTGGAGGGCCGCTACCTGCGGCTCGTGGTGGACGAGTCGGAGTCGCGCGAGGCGCGCGTCGCCGCGGCCATCCTCGCCATCCGCAGTTGCTTCTTCACCACGAACTACGAGGGCGCGCTGCTCGCCGCCGAGCACGGCCTGTCGCTGCTCGAGTCCACGTCCGAGCCGAACTTCCCCGGGCGCGTGGTCCAGGCCTGGGAGGCGCTCGATACGGGCTTCACCACGCCGGCCATCGAAATCGACCGCGCGAGCCTGGGCGACGAGGACGAGCTGAAGGCCCTGCTCCACCGGTGCATGGGCGTGGTGCATGTCTTCACCGGCTCGCACGACGAGGCCATGGCCGCGTTCGGCCGCGGGCTCGAGTGCCGACTGCCTCCCGAGCTGCGCGCGCGGCTGCACATGTTCCGCGCGTTGACGCTCACCAAGCGCTTCGGACAGCTCCCCAATGCCCGCGCGGAGGTGGAGGCGGGGCTCGCGGAGCTCGGCCGCTCAACCGCGCCGGACCGCGCGCTCCAGGAGGGCTGGCTGCGCAACGTGTGCGCACTGACCTGGTTCCAGGAGCGCAAGCTCGACAAGGCGCTGGTGGAGGAGAAGCTCGCCATGCGCTGCGTGGGTGATTTGCACGACGCGAGCGCCACGCACCTGAAGATCAACCTCATCTCCAATGCCAGCTACCTGCAGGAATCCGCGCGGCAGTTCGCGGACGCCATCGGCACGTGGCGGCGCTTCGAGGGCATCAGCGAGCGCTGGGGCGTCAACTTCTCCAAGCACCACCGCTACCGACTCGCGGGCCTGGAGTTCGCGGCGGGCCAGCGTGACGAGGCCGTGGACCACTTCCAGCAGGCCTATGCCAGCGCGGAGGCCCTGCGCGACTCGTTCCACCGTCAGGTCATCGCGGCGGAGCTCGGCCGCCTGTTCCTGGACGACGGACGCATGGAGCAGGCGGTGGAGTGGTTCGCCCGCGCCGAGCAGCACGCCCGCGAGATTGGCGAGCCCCTGAAGGCGGCGGAGAGCCTGGCGGGGCTGTCGCTCGCGGCGGGACGCGAGGATTGGTCCGAGGCCCTGCGCTGCGCCCGGGCTAGCACCACCTGGCCCAAGGAGACCCAGGCCCTGGTGGACGCCCTCACGAGGTCGGACGCGAAGGCGGTGCACGCGCTGCTGCCCCGCCCTCGCACGAAGCTGAACCGGCCTTTCGACTCGGTCAGCCTCTACTGAGACACCGACGCGTCACTGGCGCGTCGCCGTGAAGCGGCGCACCACGCGGCACTCCGGGTCGCCATCCATCGTCTTCACGTGGCTGGCATTGAACGTCCCGGAGAAGGAGGCCGGTGCATCGAGGCGCTCGGGGGGTTCGGCGAACACGCCTTCGATGAGATAGAGCAGCTCGGTGGGAGGGCCCTCGCGGCGACGCAGCTCCACCACTGCCCTCAGCACGAGGTGTTTGCCTTCGCTCGTCTCGTAGTGCGAGCCCGTGAGCGAGACCTCTCCCAGCGTGCCCTTGATGTCCACCTCGCGTCCGTTCTGGACGACGACGACCCGCTCACCCTCCGGCAACGACACGCCCACCTGACCGCAGTCAGCGCTGAACGGCGTGGTGTCCTGGAAGCGGAACACGTAGGCGCCGCTGATGGCGCAGCCGGACTCACACTCCTCGGGCGCGATGACGTCGACGTCGTCATCCCCGCTGTCGCAGCCCGGGTTGCCCATGCCGCTGCCCATGGAGAGCACGGCCGTCACCAACAGCAACGGGACGCGCAGGTACGTCTTTCCTCGAGACACTTCGTCACGCATGTCGGATTCCCCACCCACTGCATTCCGGCCCAGAGACGGTGTTTCCCAGCAAAGATGTCAGCCGCGTCCCTCGCCCGGCCCCAGGGCCCGGGCAGGCGGGAACGGCGCCTCGCGCCCCGACGCCACCTGCTCCACCACCAGCGCCGCCGCGTGGGCGCCGGTGAGAATCCCCTGCCCGCCCAACCCCGTGGCCACGAACGTGCGCCGCGTGCCCGGGTAGCGCCCCAGGTACGGACGACCATCCGGCGTCACCGCGCGCAGCCCGGCCCAGGCCCGCACGAAGCGAGCCTCGCGCAGACGCGGCGCCAGCTTCGCCACCGTGGCGCTCAGGTGAAGGAGGCCCGTGGGCGTCACGTTCTCCACGAAGCCGACGTCCTCCTCCGTGGCCCCCACCACCAGCTCGCCCGCGCGCCACGGCGCCAGGTACGTCGGCCCGGACACGACTCGCGACAGGGAGAGCCCTGGCTGGTGCACCACCATCATCTGCCCTCGCACCGGCTTGAGCGGCAGCGGAGGCAGGCCCGCGAGTGTCGAGGACCACGGCCCCGCGCTCACGAGGAGCTGGTCCGCGCGCAGCGTCTCGCGGTCCGTGCGCAGCACCACGGCGTCGGAGGTCTCCTCCACCGCGCGCGCCGACTCACCGAGCCGCAGTCGAACACCCGCGCGAGCCGCAGCGTTCAGCAGCGCGTTGACGTAGCCCTCCGTGTCCACCATGTGGCCACGCGACGACTCGAAGGCCCCCAACAGCGGCGTTCCCTCCAGCGCGGGCTCCAGCTCCACCAGGCGCGCGGCGTCCACCCACGTGCCCAGCTCCTCGGGATGTTTCCCGGCGCGCGCCGCGAGCGCGTCGCGACCCTTGGTATCGGCGGCGATGCGGAGGATGCCCTGTCCGCGGCGAAGCAGCGCGCCCTCGGGGAGCGAGTCCAGCTCGGCCACCAGCGCATCCCTGCCGCCGCGCGCGAAGGCCAGCATGTCCGCGTCGTCGTGGAGGCGCACGGAGGGAATCGCCACACCCGCCGCCGCGCGAGAGCCCCGGCCTCCCGGGTCCACCGCGTCCAACACCGTCACGCGCGCGCCGAGCGCGGCCAGCCGCCGCGCGGCCGACAGCCCCACCACGCCCGCGCCGAGAATCAGGACCTCCGAGCTGAAACCCATCCGTCAGACCCACCGGTGTGCAGCGAGATGTCGCTCCCTGAATACACGAAGGGCGCCGCCCCTGTATCGAGGGGACGGCGCCCGGGGGGGAGGGCTACTGAATGGAAGCCCGAATCAGGACGGCGTCGCCTCGGCCATGCGCTTGGCGAACAGCTCTGCCGCGTTGCGCAGGCTCTGCTCCGACAGGCCGCCCTTCTCGTTCGCCTTCATCACGTCCGAGAGCAGGTCGGTGATCTGGTTCTTGCCGCCCATCTTGTCGAGCAGACCGCTCACGAGGCTGTTGCCTCCCATGCCCTCGAGGAAGTTGCTGCCCGGGAACTTGTTGAGCAGGTTCTTCGCCACGCTCGCGCCGGGGAAGAGGTCCATGGCCGCGCCCAGGCCCGCCTGGAGCGGGTTCTCGCCCTTCATCAGCCCGCTGACGAAGCCCGCCGCGATGCCCAGGGCCGGGTTGATGGCCGTGAGCGCCGGCTTGAGGATGTCCAGCGCCTTGCCGAGAACGTTCTTGAAGAGCCCCATGATTGCCTCTCGCGTGCCGGCGTCGCGCAGCGTCCGCCGAAAGTAAGCCTGACAGTGGAGTTATCGGACGGGCGCCCACAAAGTTCCGTGGATCCGGAACAAATCCGGGAGAGCCCCGTCAGGCCCAGTGATTCCGAGTGGTTGCGGGGCTCAGCCCTTCTTCGGGTCGCGAGGTGGGGTCGGGGCGCCCCGGGACTCGGGGGCGCCGGTGAGGACCGCGTCCGAGGCCAGCGCGGCCTTGTAGCGCTCATCGCCCTTGTCGGAGCTGAAGCCGTCGCGCTGCTGGGCGCGGCTGATGATGACCTCGCCGCTGATGAGCTTGTCGAGGTGGCCCTGGATCTCCTCGACGGTGGCGGCCTTGGGGTCCTTGGCCTTGAGCTCGTGGTCGAGGGTGATCTCCAGCGGCATCGGCTTTTCGGGGTGCAGCTTGTAGCCGATGATCTTCTCGACGTAGGCCTCCACCGGAATCTGGAGCATCCGCGCCTGCTCCTTCACGTCAGCGTCCGCGAGCAGCTCCGCGCGAATCTCCTCCACGGGGCGCTTGAGCTTCCGGGGCTCCGGAACGACGGTGTTCTCTCCAGCCATGACCTCTCCAGGGTGGTGCGCTGAACCTCGGGCGCATTCTGTTCGCGGACGCGGCTCGGATGTCAAAGCGGCGAGGCGCCTTCGCTCCAGCGGGTGAACTGCATGCGCAGCTCACAGGTGTAGCGGCCCCGCTCGTCCCGGAGCCAGAGCTGCTCGGGGGCCGGGTACATCTCCTCCACGGAGAGCCGCTCGGCCTCGCGGGCCAGGTGCGAGAGCAGGTCCAACGCGAACGGGCTCGCGGTGTCGATGAGGTAGGGCTTGCGCTCCTTCGTGCTGCGCATGAACACGAAGCGAGGCCAGCCGCGCGCCTGGCGCTCACGCTGCACGGCGAGGAACAGCTCGAAGCCCGAGGGACGCGCGAGGTGCTCGGAGGACAACTCCCAGCGCTCGCGCTGGTACACCGCGCCGCCGATGCTCAGCCGAGGCAGGTGTTGTCCCCGCGTGCGCAGCGGCGCATGGAGCACCTGGGGATGCGCCAGCGCGGCGAAGGGCGGGTAGGAAGAGAAGTCATCCAGCGGCAGGTACAGGTGCAGCCGCTCACCCTTCCCGTCCACGAGCACGGGGCCCTTGGACGTGGGCAGGACCTTCACGTCGCCCGGCGTGAGCGCGCCGTCCTCGACGTCCAGCACGTCCGACACCGAGTAGACGAGCCGCCGGCCCGGGAAGACATAGAAGCCCTTGTTGCGACGGCGGATGGACAGGCCCACGAGTCCGCGCGCGGACGGGTCCGACTCCAACCAGCGCGAAGCCACCGCCGAGTAGCGCTCCTTGGACGGGAAGAACGCGCTCAGCCAGCTTCGCAGGAGCAGGTGGTGATGCACTCGCGCGAGCATCACCTCGAAGCCCGCGCCGTCACCCTTCGCGGCGAGGCAGACATCCGGCAGCGCGTAGCGGCCTCCCGGCGTGGACGTCCCGAGGAAGTCCACGGGCAACGTGCGCGCGCGCTCGGGTGACTCGTCCAGCAACACCGGGGGCACCGGCGAGAAGCGGCTGCCCGTCACCTGGTCCGGACGCAGTCGCACCGCGTAGTCGAGCAGGTCCACCGGGCGCTCGTCCGAGCCGAGCGCCTCGCGCACCTGCTCGCGGAAGCCCTGCTGGACGCGCTCGCCATAGGCGGCCGAGAGCTCGAGCGGGCCGCTCAGCGCGGATTCGAGTTCCTCGGTGAAGCGGCGGCCGAAGCGCAGACGGAACGGAGAGCTGGCCTCCTCGTAGAGGATGAGCCGGTCCGCGTACACCTGACCGTCACCGCGTCGGGCTGGCTTGCCGGTGGCCTCCGTGAAGCACGCCTCCAGTTCGAGGAGCAGCACCTTGCGGCGGGTCAGGTCCGCGCCCTGGAACTCGGCCTTCAGTCGCGACAGCGTGTCCAGGCGCTCCAACCAACGCGAGCGCGCCTCCAGCTCGGGTAGCGCGGCGACGGCGTCCCGCACGCTCTCGAAGGTCGCGAAGTCGTTGGGGCGGAATGGCAGTCCCCAGAGCAGCAGCGCACCCTTCACCAGGGGTAGCGCGGCGCGCTCGGCGTCCTCCACCGCGATGCCCAGCACCTTCGCGGCGGCGGCGGGGGTCGGATGCTCGCGGAGCACGGACAGCAGGCGTTCGGCGCTCTCGGAGAGCGGCACCTCCAGCTTCAACACCTCGCAGGCGGCGCGGCCGGGGGACACCGTGAAGAGCGGGTTGAGGCGCAGCGGGAGATGGGGCCGCAGCGTGCGCTCACGGCCCACCGCGCGCGCCAGCTCCGTCACCGCCCAGAAGGAGAAGAACGTGCGTCGGCTCGTGTCACCGCTCGCGACGGTGCGCACGTCGAACCCGTCTTCGTCCGTGCGCTCGCCGTAGGAGATGGGACCGAAGAAGCTCGTGGTCTCGTTCTTGGCGCAGAAGCGCTGGAGGTACGTGTAGACCTGTCGCTCCACCCGGCGCCCGTCGGACGTGTCCCTGCGCTCACCGCCGCGCAGGTAGCGCGCCCAGACGTTGTCGAACATCGCGGGGCTGGAGAGGAACACCGCCTCCTGGATGGAGGGCTCCGCCGCACGCTCGCGCAGCCTCGAGCGCAGCTCCGAGCGCTCCTGGGCATGGCGCTCCTGGAGGGACTTGTACCCGGCGCGCAGGCGCGACAGCGCGGCGAGGCGCTCCGAGCCCGCGGGCGCCCAACGCGGCGCCGTGTCGTTCTCGAGCAACGCCCGGAGGACGGGGGCTTTGACGGGGCTGCCTTCCGCGCTCAGCGCATCCAGGAGCGCCTGCTCGTCCGCGAGCCATCGGTTCGCGTCGTCCACCAGCGCGGTGGAGAACCCGAGCGACTCCAGCCAGTCGAAGGGGAAGCCGGCATGACGGAGCACGAACACCTCGCCCAAGGTCCAGCGTCCGCTCATCCGTGCGTCCTCTCCAGGATGGACTTCGTCACCAACATCTCCACCAGCTTCGCGCGCTGCGCTTCCGGCACCTGGGGCAACGCGCTCGCCACGTCGGTGGCCTCGGTCAATCGGGCCAGCACCGGCGCGAGGCGCGCATCCATCGCGACCACCCCACCCGTGCGCAGGTTCGCCGCGTACCAGGAAGGCTTCGGCGCCCCTTCGAGCGTGGCGGGCAGGTGCACCACCGCGCAGTCCACGTCCAGACGGACGTGCGTGGCGCCCTTGATGCCTGGCGGTGCGAGCAGGAAGGCCGCCGCGACACGGCCTGGACTGAGCGGAGCCAGAGTCATCAGCCGGCTCGCCAGCGACGTGAGGACCCCGGGCAGACGCGCACTGGGAATCGTGCCTGGCCTCTCGACGGGGCGACTGCGCGACAAATCGCGGTCCGCCGGAGCGTCTCCGGGCTGTCCCCACCAGCGCGCCGGGTTGCGGACCCGCGCGATGCGCTCCACCGACGCATGGAACGGGCGCACGCCGGCGAGGTGGTCGAAGAAGCGTGAGCCCTCCAGCGCGGCCAGCGTGGCGTCCAGCGCCGCCTCGTCCACACCCGGCGCGCCGACCCACCACTCCGCGACGACGCGCACGCCCGCGGCCTTCAGTCGTTGGTAGCCCTGGACCAGGAGCTCCACAGGGATGAAGCCGTGGTCGGGGTCGACCACGCGACCGCTCGCGAGGCCGCAGAACCCCACCACCACCGTGTGACAGCCGCTCTCCACGAGCGCGTCCGCGGCCAGGAGCGAGCCGAGCGAGACATTCCCCGCCCACCGCGCGCCCCCTGTGTACGCGCGCACGTCGTCCAACGAGCACCGACCGAGCCAACCCTGCTCGGGTCCGGACTCCGGCCTCGCGCTGTCGGGCTCCATCACCGCCCAGTCCTGGTCATCACCCCACGGAGACGGAGCCAGGACCTCCAGCCCGAGCCCATCGGAGATCCACACGAGGTCCTCGACGCTCGTATCGCCGGACAGCGGGCGCACACGCCAACGCAGCGCGGGGACCTGCTCCGGGAACGTGGCGCGCCGGAAGGCGGGCATCCGCGCCAGCACCTTGCGATGCGTCGAGGCAAAGGGCCCCGCGACCTCCAGGGCCACGTGCGCGGGGCACGCCTGCGCCAGAGACACGGCGGCCGGGAGCTGGAGGTCTCGCTCCAGCCACAGACGAACGCACCGCGCATCCTCGAACCGAGCGAGCACCGCCGCCACGTCATCCGAGAACGGCGAGGGCATCCCCGACACGCGCTGCACGTCCGCGCTCCGCTCCGTCGTCCCGGACTCCAGCTCCACGTCATCGAGCCGCAGGTGCACACCGTGCGGCGAGCCGGAGATGGCCGTCAGCACCGCGCCCAGCGCGCGCAGCTCCGACAGAGCGCCTCGTTCACGCAGGCCCTGCGCGGCTCGCAGCAGGAGCAGCTCGCGCATCGTCTGGGCCGACGGAGGCGACGACTCGCGCGTCAGACACTCCGCTTCCACGGACCCGGCGGAGAAGACCCGACGGGTGAAGTCCCTCGCCAGGTCCAACAGGTGCCACCCCTCGGGGACCTCGGGCACGAGCGTCACGTCCCGGTGTGGAGGCAGCACCAGCCACTTCATCGCTCCTCCTCCCGCGAGACGGAGGGAGACCCCGACATCAGCGTGCAGCGCAGCTCCACCGTGTGGCGGCCCGAGGGCCCTCGCAGCCAGAGCTGGTCCGGCCCGGGCAGCATCTCCGAGAGGAGGACCTCCTCCTTCTGCTCCAGCAGGTTGAGGAAGACGCGCAGCAGCGGCGGACTGCGCACATCCACCAGCACCGGTTTGCGCTCGCCCTTGAACTTCGCGAAGACACACGGAGGAAGCCCCCGCGCGTCCCACAGGCCCGCGGCGACACGCAGCCTCGCGCGGTCGTCCTTGCACGCCAGCAGCGCCTCACACGCCGCCGCGTCCAGCTTCCACTGCTCGCGCTGCACCACCACGCCACCGAGCGTCACTCGGGGCGTGTGCTCTCCCAGGGACACCTTCAAGGGGCGGATGCGAGGCAGCGAAAACGCCGTGTGCACCGCGCTCTCCAGCTCGCCGTTGTAGAGGCAGAGCTCGGAGCCCAGCCGCTTCGACACCAGCCGCGCGCTCTTGCCATCGCTCTCGACGAACAGGTCATCCAGCGGGATTCGCCACGCGGAGGCATGGGAGCTCACGCCGCCCAGCTCCACCACCGGCCCCGGGAACTCGGAGGGCAACAACCCCGTGCGCCGCGACGGCAACACGGTCACCAACGGCACGGAGCGAGACAGCGCCCCGAGCGCGCGCACCATCTCGCTCTCCACCTTCGCGCGCGACGGATGGAACTGGAGCGCCCAGCCCCACACGAGCGCGGTGTCGTGGATGTCTCCCATCACCAGCGTGTACTCGCCCCGGCCCCACGCCTCCACGTCCGTGGCGCCCACCAGCAGGTCCACGGAGGTGACGAGTGGCAGGGTCCTCCCAGCGTCCCACGAGGGGCGCTCCACCGCGCCCAGCTCGATGGACCGGGCGGCCGCGTCGGGAATGGACTTCGCGAGCAGCTCCGCCACCGTCGTGTCCAGCGGCACGGGCAGGTCCGCGGCGGCGGCCGCCACCTTCCAGAAGGGCACCGTGCGCGAGCCCACCTTGCGGGCCACCGCCTCACGGGCCGCGTCACGCGTGCGCCACGCCGCCTCCGCCATCCACGCCAGCGCCGGCTCCAGGCGCGCGCCCAGCTCCCGCGCGCGCTCACCGCCGACCTCCAGCCGCAGGTCTCCGCCGCACTCCTCCCGCAGCGGGAGACGGTCCTGGTAGAAGTTGTGGGACTCGGACGCGGGGCCGCGCTCCGTCGGTGGCGCCACGCCCCACAGCTCCTTCGCCTTGCGCGCGAAGGCGTCCTGGAGCGCCATCTTCCCGCTCGCGTCGGCCGCCCCGTAGCGCCCCATCAGCTCCAGCAGCGTGCTCAGCCCCTCGACGTGACGACGCGCGCCCGCGCCCGGCAGCGCGGCGACCCGCTGGGCCAGGTCGTCCACCGGGTGATGCACGGCGGACGGGACCTCGAGCTGATGCGTGAGCAGCGCCTTGTCACAGCCGAGCCGCAGCGCCTCGCGCGCCATGCCGGGCGCCACGCCGAGCGAGGACGCGAGCGCCGCCAGCGTGCGCGTCCCATCCGCCAGCTCCACGATTCGCGGCAGCAGCTCCTCCGCGCTCTCCGGCGTCGGCCCCGCCTTGCGCGCGGGCATCTCCGCGAAGGCCTTGCGTCGCGGCACCAGCCACGAGGCGATGTCCGGGTCGAAGGCGATCGCGCGCACCAGCCCCTGCACCAGCCACGACGCCGCGAAGGTGTTGCGCCCCACCAGCGTCTCGGGCCCGGACCAGCGCAGCGTCACGCCCGTGGGCGCCTGAGCATCCACCCGGCCGTAGTTGATGGGGCCGAAGAAGCCCATCGTCTCGTTCTTCGCGCACAGCCGCTGGAGGTAGCTCGCCACCTGCCTGCGCAGCCGCGAGCCCTCGCGCTTGGCGAGCAGGTCCCTGGCCACGGGGGGACTGGAGCTGGCCACCGCCTCCAGGAAGCGCGGCTCCTGGCACAGCGCCTCCATCTGCGTCTCCACCGCCGGCAGCTCACGCTCCAGCGCCGACGCGAGGGCGGCCTCCGCCTCCTGCGCCGCGCGGGCGCGGGTGTTCCACTCCGCGAAGCGCTCGGGGGCCTCCAGCCCCTCTGTATCGACGGGGCGGCCCGCCTTGAGCGCGGAGAGCAGCTCCCGAGGGGGACGGTGCACGCGCGGGCCCTGGGCACGCAGCGCGTCCAAGGCGCGCCGCTCCGCCTCGAGCGCGCGCGCCCACCGCGCCGACTCCGGACACCCCAGCCGCTCCAGCCAGTCGAACGGGAAGCCTGTCGCGCGAACGACGAGGTGGGGGAAGAGGGTCCAGCCCTTCATGGATCACATGCCCTTCAACCTCGAGGGACGCCCCACAAGAGGCGCCCCGTCCCGAGGCCAGCCACTGCGACTTTAGCGAGCCGTCACGACAATCTCCTGCCCAGGCACCGCGAGCACCCACCGCGTGCTCTCGCTCCCCGCGCAGTTCACCACCACCTCCAGCTCCCTGCCCGCCTCGATGGAGGACTTCGTCACCGGCGTGCGGTGGGGCAGCACCGCGCCATCCACCTTCACCTCACACCCCGGCGAGCTGGTCGCCACGCTCAGCGCCCCACGCGTCCCGGACTGCGGCGTGGCGTCCGCCAGCGTGCGCACGTCGATGTCCTCGCGCTGCATCGTCGTGCCGAAACGGCGCAGCTTTCCGCCCACCGCCGTGGAGATGAGCAGCGAGCCGGTGGACGGCACCGCGAGCGTCTTCGTGCCGGGCTCCACCCGCACACCGCCGACGAACACGTGCTCGCCCTCCGACAGGTTCACGAACACGGAGCCGGAGCCGCGCAGCATCACCAGCGCCACCACCGCGATGACCAGGAGCGCTCCACCACCGATGGCCGCCCACTTCCACGTGGAGGCATTCGAGGGCTCCTCCCCATCGGCCTCGACCTCGGGCTCGACGCGGGGAGGCGCGACCGGGACCGGATGCGCCGTCGTGGAGGGACGGGGCGAAGGAGCCGGCCTGGGCGCCACGTTCGCCGCGGGAATCCCCACGGACGACGGACGCTGCGGCGTGGGCACCGCGGTGTGTCCCGGCTGCGAGGGCCTGGGCGCGGGCGCCACGGGACGCGGAGGCGCCGCAGGAGGAGTTACCCCCGGCTGGAGCACCACCACCTCCGTCCTGTCCCCCGCGTCCAGGTCCGGGAGCATCGGCAGCTCGGGCGCGACGGGAGGCGGAGGAGGACGCACGGGCGCCACGGGAGGCGGCGTCGCGGGACGCGCGGCGACCGGCGCGGGACGCGGAGGCGGCGCGGCCATGGGAGACGGACGCGGCGGAGTCCCGGGCACGGGGGGCGCGGACACGTTGCCGCTGCCCGTCCCCGGCACGCGGGGGATGCTCCCACTGGTGGAGGCCGTCGGCTTCGGGCCACTGCCCGTCCCCGGCCTCGGCGTCTTGCCGTCCACCGGCGCGGCCATGTCGCCGCTGCCCGTGCCGCTCCCGGAGGGAACCGGGCGCGGATGGCTGCCCGTCCCCGTCGCGGACGAAGGCGCGTACTCCACCAGCCGGTCCCCGAGCGTGTCCTTGAAGAACTGCGCCACCGCCGCCGGGGACGAGTTCAGGCGGTGGTGCGCCATCACCGCTTCAATCTCCTCGCGCATCGCCGCGGCGGACGCCGTGCGGCGCGCCGGGTCCTTCACCAGCGCGCGGAGGATGAGGTCGGAGACGTCCTGCGGGATGTTGGGCCGCAGCTGCGAGGGCACCGGCGCCGGCTCGCGCACGATGGCGTTGAGCGTGGCCGCGTCGTGGTCCCTGCGGAACGGCAGCTGTCCGGTGAGCAGTTCGAAGAGCACCACGCCCAGCGCGAACACGTCGTTGCGCGCGTCCAGCGTGCGCCCGGACGCGGCCTCCGGGGAGATGTACGAAATCTTCCCCTTCAGCACGCCCGCCTGCGTGTGCTCCTCGCCCGCCACCTTGGCGATGCCGAAGTCGCTGAGCTTGATGGCGCCGTCCAGCGAGATGAGCACGTTGTGTGGGCTGACGTCGCGGTGCACCACCGGGTGCGGAATGCCCGCCGGGTCCACGTACGCGTGCGCGTAGTGCAGGCCCGCGGCCACCTCCGCCACGATTCGCAGCGCGTGCTCCAGGGGCAGCGCCAGCCCCTTGCGGCGCAGCTCGTTCACCAGCCGCTTCAGGTCCGGCCCGCGCACGTACTCCATCAGGATGTACGCCACCCCGTCGGACACGCCCACGTCGAAGGTCTGCACGACGTTGGGATGCGTCAGCCGCGCGTTGGCGCGCGCCTCCGCGAAGAGCATGTCCACGAACTCGGGGTTCTGCGCGAACTGCGGGAGGATCTTCTTCATCACCACGAACTTCTCGAAGCCCTTCACGCCGACCTGCTTGGCGAGGAAGACCTCCGCCATGCCGCCCTGCCCCAGCCGGCGGATGACGTTCAGCTTGGTGCTGCCCAGCGAGTTGGAGATGTCGGTGGGCGAGCCCTTGTTCGCCTGCGGGTCGATGTTGGTGGACCCGAACAGGTACTGGCTGAGCGCGCGCGGCTCCAGCACCTCGATGTCCTCGAGCGGCCGGTCCGTCAGCTGCATCCGCGCCAGGAACCCCTGCAGCTGGGGCATGTGCGGCACCTGCGCGGCGCCGCCGCAGATGGGGCACTCGTTGGACAGGCCTGTCTGCTGCGTGCGCAGCTGCGCCAGGTACGCGCTGGCCTGGATGCGCTGGTGGCTCACCTGTCCGCAGCTGCGGCACTCACACGGCAGCCACAGCGTGGCGAGCTTCGCGGGCAGCAGCTTGGCCGAGCGCGCCAGCACGGCCAGCGCCGGCGGAGGCAGCCGGCAGAGCACCACCTGCGCGCCCTGCGCGGCGGTGTCCAGCACCTGCTCCAGCTTGGGCAAGGCCTCCGGCTCCACCTTGCTCACATGGCTGAAGTCGAACGCGACGCGCCCCTCCAGGCCCGAGGCGAGCCGGCGCACGTTGAGGTCGCCCTTGAGCGTGCTCGCCAGCGAGATGAAGGTGATGTCGTCCTGGACGATCTTCAGGTGCTGCGGAAGGTCCGGCTGCTCCTTCGGCATGCTGGCGCGCAGGTAGCGCATCACCACCGGGTCCACGGTGCCGAACTGCTGGCGGCGCGCGTAGTCGAAGAACTCGCCCGGCAGGTCCGCGAACTCCAGCGGGTTGGAGCAGACGGGGCAGGCGTGCTCGGGCGCGCGCTCCTCGGCGATGACCTGCGCCTCGTCGACCAGGTTCACCACCCGCATCCGGTCTTCGTTGCAGGTGCGGCACGTGTACGGCGCCAGCATGGAGAGCACGCGGGCGACCCCCGCGAAGCCCTCCACCATGTTGAGCTGGTCCACCACGACGGGCGGAGCGTGGACGACGTAGAGCCCCAGCGCGCCCGGGGGCAGCTTGGCGGCGAACTCGATCCACCGACGCACGCCGAAGGAGCTGATGCGCTCCACCCTCCCCAGGTCGACGACGAGAAGCCCGCTGAGCTCCGGGCTGGTCGACGTCAGGGGGAAGGTCTCGTCGATGACGCCGGCGATCCGGACGTGGGTGATGGTACCCACACGGAGCCGGCTGATGATGGCGTTGGAACCCTGGCTATCCACCGGCCCTGACCTCATGCGAACAGAAAAGCAGTGACTTGGGCTGGGTCGCGCGGCGGCGCGCGTCTCCCAGGTCCACCACGCACACGACGCGAGACTCGCGGCCGACGCACACCCGCGCGGCCACCGTGTCGCAATGCTCGAGGATGCGGCGCAACCCGAGGCCCGCTCCGCCCCCGGACGCATCCACCTTCACCTTCTGGCCCCACCCGTCCAGCGCCCGGGCGAACGGCCCCGGCCGCAGCCCGCCGAAGCGGTCCGCCACCTCCAGCCACATCCGGCCGTCCTCCACCGCGAACACCAGCTCGCAGGCGTCCTCCGGCGCCACCTCGCGCACCTCGGTGCGGCGGTGCGCGTAGCGGGGCTCGCCCTTGGCGTCCACCGGCGCATCCAGCAGCGCGTTGGCGGAGATCTCATGCACCACGTCCGCCACCAGCCCCGCGGCCACCCGGCTGCCCTCGGCCGCGCCCACCGCCGCCGCGGCCGCCGTGGCCGCCTCGTGGATGTCCGCCACGCGGCGCAGCGGATGGCGCGTCACCTCCGCGCGCTCGGGCAGCAATGTCCCGGACGGCTTGAGGACCGCGCCCACCAGGAGCGCCTCCCACATGGACGGGCCGCCGTCGCGCTCGCGCGTGGCCAGCAGCAACGCCGGAGGCTCGCGCCGCAGCCACTGCGCGTGCTCCGGCTTGAGCACCCCGTCGAACAGCAGGAGGCCGCGCGAGCCCGTCGACGGGGACGTCTCCGCGGAGGCCCCCACCCCACCCTGCGTCAGCAGAGGCACCACCTGCTCGAGCGCGGCCGCGGGCAGGGAAGCATCTGCAATCAGCAAGAGGCCACTGGCCTCCAGGTGGGGTGCGGTACTCAAACGAGGTGCCTAGTAGCGTACCTTGACTTCACTGAAGAAGGACTGGGGCGCGACGGGGAAGCCGTGAGACTCCTCGTAGGCGGCGTTGAAGAGGTTGGAGCCCAGGAACGACACGGAGATGCCGTCGTAGACGTTGAAGCCCACCCGCGCGCTGGCGGTGAGGTAGCTGGGCAGCTCCACGCGGGAGCTGGGCAGGCCCGTGGCCTCGTCCACCTGGAAGCCCGGGTCGAAGCGCGAGCCCACGAAGAGGGCGTAGAGCTCCACGAAGGCCACCTTGCCGATGTTGGTGCGGCCGCGCGCGTAGATGCGGTGGGTGGGCGCGTAGTCCAGCGGCGTGCGGGCCCCGCCGTCGAAGGGCACGTTCTTGGCGTCGAGGAACTGGTAGGCCACGTCGAAGGACGAGTTGATGGACGGAATCTGCGCGGCCGCCTCCAGCTCCGCGCCGGCGATGCGCGCGTCACCCATGTTCCGGAACTGCGACACCGAGCCGAACACGAGCTGCTGATTGATGAAGTTCTTGGCCACGTTGTAGAAGCCCGTCCCCGTCAGGCGCACCCGCCGCTCGAAGGGCCAGAAGTCCACCGAGGCCTCGAAGGTGTCGAGCGTCTCCGCCCGCAGGCCCGCGTTGCCCACCAGCGTGGAGGCGTACATCTGCTGGTTGATGGCGAGCTCCGCCAGCGTGGGCGCGCGGAAGGCGCGGCCGTAGTTGGTGCGCAGCGTGAGCAGCTCCGGCACCGCGTGGAAGACGACGCTGGCGCGCGGCGAGATCTGGTCCGTGCGCTCGCGCCAGACGCGCTCGGGAATCTGGTAGCGGTCATAGCGGGCGCCCGCGCTGAGCACCACGCGCTCCAGCGGGCGGTACTCCGCGTCCACGAAGCCGCCGATGATGGTCTGCTTCGTGTCGTCCATCGTGAGCTCGGGCAGCACGTTGGGCACGTTGACCTGGTCGAACTTCACGTCGCCGCCGAACGTCACGGACACCGGGCCCGCCGAGTACAAGGCGCGCGCCTCGCCGCCCAGCCGCCGGCGCTTGCCCAGCGCGCGCGTGGGGTCGCCACCGAAGGCGTTCTCCATCACCACGTCGCGGCGCTTGAAGAAGCCGTACACCTGACCGAACAGGCGCAGGCTGTCCGTCACCTGCTGGTCCACCTGCGCGGAGGCGTTGAGGTTCTGGACGGACTCCTCGTCGTTCGGCGTGTAGTGGCAGCGGCCGCAGTTGCCCACCGTCGAAATCCCGGTGTGCGAGCCGCCCGGACGGCCGATGGTCGCGTCGGTGAAGTCCGCGTCCAGCGCCAGCGGGCCCACGCGCACCTTGCCGTTGACCTGGTGCACCATCGAGTCCTGGTTGCGGTCCACCAGGCCCGTGGCCGGATCATTGAAGAGCTGCGGGCCGTCCGAGCCGAAGCCGTAGTAGCCGAGCAGCGCCTCCACCGGGCCACCGCGCCCGGCCACGTTGCCGTGCAGCCGCCACGTCTGGTCCTGGCCGGCGAGCACGCGCGCCTCCGCGCCCACGCTGCGTCCCGGGGCGATGAGGTCCGCGGGCTGCCGCTCGATGATGTTGATGACGCCGCTGAAGGCGTTGGAGCCGTACAGCGAGGAGCCCGGGCCCCGGATGACCTCCACCTGCTTCAGGTTGACCAGGGGCGTCGTCTCGTCCGCGTAGAACTGGCCCGTCCACGGGTCCGTCAGCGGGCGGCCGTCCTTCAGGAGCAGCAGGCGGTTGGACAGGTAGTTGGAGCCCAGGCCGCGCGCGCTCACCGCCGCCTTGCGCATGGAGCCCCGGCGGCACTCCATGCCGGGGAAGTACTGGATGGCCTCGCACAGCGTGAACTGGCCGGTGCCCTCGAGTTCCTCGGCGGGAATCCACGACACCGTCAGCGGCACGTCCGCGATGCGCTGGTTGCGCTTGCCGGCCGTGGTCACCACCGCCTCGCTGAGCACGCGGTTGACGGACTCCTCCAGCGGGTCGGCGCCGCCCAGGGGATCCAACCCGGCCAGGCCCGACGGGGGCGGCATGGCCCGGTCCATGGTGGGCTCGGCGAAGGGCGCGCTGATGGGGACGTTGTCGGTGGCGACGGGCGCGGAAGGCGGGGTCTTCGTCGCGGGCAGCACGGCGCCGTGGCCCGGCGTGGAGGCGGGCGACGAGGTGAGCGGATCCGAGATGCTGGGACCGGGCTGGGCGCCCGGGCTCGCCACGGGAGCCGTGGGCAGCGGCGCGGGGGGATGCGACTCCACCGTGGGCGCCGGGGCGACGGGCACGGGGGGCTCGGCCGTCACGGACTCCGTCGTCGGGGTGGGCTCGTCCTCCAGGCCACCGCCCAGCACGGGGATCTCCGCGTCGGCGGGCGCGGCCTCGGTGCCACGAGGAGGCTTGCGCGTCTTGGGCGGCTTCTTCGCCGTCGCGCGCGGAGGCTTGGTGGCGGGCGTCTTCGTCGTCGTGGCGGCGGGCTTCGTCCCGTTCGCCACGCGCTTCTTGCGCTTCACCTTGGGCTGCGACTCGGAGGCCGCGTCGCTCTGCTGCGCCTGGGCCACCGTCGGGTGGGCCACGGCCAGCGCGCAGAGGACGGCCGACACCGTGAAGAAGGCGCGAAGGCCCCGGCGCTTCACGTGAGCACGCACCGCGCCTGGCAGCGGATCACCACACACAATCGAGTGCATCGTTCTCTCATCCGCGGATGGGAGGAGCCCCCGCGGTCCTGTACGCCCCGGTTGGCGGGCGCGGCGCCAGGGCAATCGGTCTGTTGGACGAATTCGCTCACCTGCACGCTCGCGCCGTCGAAAAACAAGCTACCCCAGAGACCCCGCCGGGCCAAGCCGGTGATTCTCATTCCCTGGAAACTCAAGAGTGTTTCGGGCTGTAGCGTCCAAGGTTGCGTGAAATCAGTCGTCGGGCTGCTCGGCGGAGACGGCGAGGTCGCTGGTGAAGGACGGCAGCGAGGGCCCCAGCGCCTCGGCGCGGACGAAGACCTCGGCGTCCACGCGCGTGTCCGCCACGTCGGCGAAGACGGGCTGGCGGCGCGGGGGGCCCTGGGTGACGAGACGTCGGAAGTCCTCGAAGTCCTTGCCCTGGATGCGCGCGAAGGGCTCGAACGGCGCCACGGCGCCCACGGTGGGCAGGGCCTGCTCCAGGGCCTCCTTGTGGTTGCGCAGGTCCACCAGCACGGCGCCGGGGAGCCGGGCGCTGCGGAAGAGCACCCGCAGCTCCTTGTCCTTGGGGACGTGGGACACGGGGACGAGCGCGGCCTCCGCGCCCTTGGCCTCGAGCATCTTCAGCGCGGACTCCACGTTGGGCACGGGGGACAGCTTGAAATGGCGCTGTGCGTCCAAGTCGCCGCCGAGCACCGCGTGGGTGACGAACTTGGGGTCGGCGGGGCCGGCGCCCTTCACCAGGGCCAGGCGCTTGCCGGCGAGGTCCTTCACCGCGCCCTTGTGGGTGGAGACGATGGCCCAGCGCTGCTGGGACTCCCCCGGGCGCGAGGCCCAGGCCAGGGGCGTGGCGCGCGAGCCCAGCTGCACGGCGGCCCAGCCCTCCACCACGGCGAAGTCGACCAGGCCGTCCGCCATGGCGCGCGCGAAGTCCTCGTAGCGGCCGAAGCTCTTGGCGGCGACGGGGCGGTCCAGGACCTCGGTGAGCTTGGCGGCCAGGGCCTCCGCGTACTGGAAGCGCTCCTGACCATCACTCAAGGTGGTGGCGAGGAAGACGCCCACGGTGGCCTTCTTGGGGGCCGCGGCGACGGCGGGGGATGCGACGAGGAAGGCCAGCGCGAGGATGGCCCACGGGAAACGAGGCGTCTTCATGGGGTCTCCTCCACCACGGCGGGGCCGTTGGACGGGACGCTGCCCGCGGGCTCGGCGAGGCCGTGCAGGCTCTGCAGTCGGTCCTTCCACTCGCGCACCTGGGCCATGCGAGGCCCGGTGCCGGAGGCGAGGTAGCGGCGCCAGGCGTCCACGGCCTCGGCCGGCTCACGGCGACGCTCCTGGGCGTCGATGCCCAGGTTGAGCGAGGCCACGGACACGGTCGACTCCAGCCGCCGCCAGGTGCTCAGCGCGTCGGACGTCTTGCCCTTGCGCCAGTCGACGCAGGCCAGGTTGTGCTGGACGAGCGCGTCCTCGGGCTCGGTGGCGAGCGCGGCCTTGAGGGCCTTCTCGGCGAGCTTCATGTTGCCGGAGGCGTAGGCCAGCGAGGCCTCGCGCCGGTGGAGCGCGCCCGTCATGGACGCAATCCACTTGGGCTGCCCCGGCATGGGCTTCTTGGCCGCGGCGGTGAGCTGCTTGCGGGCGGCGGCCACCTGCCCCTTCTTGTAGAGCACGAAGGCGTCCGCCAGCGCGCGCGTGTTGGGCCAGGCCCAGGGCTGCGCGGGGGTGAGCGCCTTCTTCAGCGCGGCGGCGGCCTCGGCGTGACGACCGGCCTCCGCGCGCGTCAGGCCCCGGGCGAAGAGGGCCAGCTTCGCGAGGTCTCCCCGCTTGCCGGTGCCCAGCTTGTCCACCGCGTCGAGGTCGCGGTCCGCGCCCTCCGCATCTCCCGCCTCCAGCCGGGCGAGCGCGCGACGCACCAGCACGCGCGGCAGGTTGGCCTGGGCCACGCTCGCGGCATCTCGCGACGGGCCCACCTCGGTGAGCCGCTGCACGGCGGCGTCCACCTGCCCCAGCTCGACCTCCGCCAGCGCGGCGCCCACGGACGCCTCGGCCTGCTGGTCGGGCTCCTCCGTCTGCTTGCCGGCGAGGTTGAACGCCTCCAGCGCCGCCTGCGCGTCACCCGCGCCCAGCCGCGCATAGCCCAACAGGAGCTGGTCCCTCCACGTCGCGCCGGGCAGCGTGGCGCCCTGCTCCATCACCTTGCGCGCATCCGCGTACGTGCGCGTCTCCAACAGCGCCGCCGTCAGCCGGCGGGCCATGACCGCGCTGCGGTCCAGGTCGAACGCGCGGCGCAAATCCCGCACCGCGTCGTCGGCCCGGCCTCCACCGCTGCGATCTCTCGCGCGATGGGCCAGCGCGCGCGCCAGCCACTGCTTGGCGCCCGCGTGCTGGGGCTCCACCTGGAGCGCGTTGCCGTAGTCCTCGATGGCCTGGTCCCACTGGCCGGTGGCGAAGTGGTCCGCGCCCAGCAGCATCCATCCCAGGGCCTGCCGGGGCGCCATCTCCACCACGCGGCGGTGCACCTCCACCGCGCGCTGGAAGCGGCCGGCGCGGCGGTTGACGGAGCCGAGCGAGGCCCACAGGTCCACGCTGCTCGCGCCCGAGCGCACCGCGGCCTCCAGGAACTGGATGGCCTCCTCGTGACGACCCTGCGCCTGCAGCGCCTTGCCCACCGCCATCTGTCCCAGCACCAGGCCCGGCTGCAGCTCCAGCACCTTGCGGTAGGCCTCCTCGGCGGCCGGGGCCTGCTTGCGCGCGAGCCGCACGTCACCGAGCAGCAGGTAGGCCGCGGGCGTCGCGCCCAGCTTCACCACCGCCACCGCCTCCGACTCCGCGCGCGTCAAATCACCGGCGGACAGGTACAGCCGCGCGAGCTTCTCCCTCGGCTCGGCGGCCTGCGGGAAGCGCGTGGCCACGCCCTCCAGCAGCGTGCGCGCCTCCACCCCCTTGCCCTCCAGCTCCAGCACGCTCGCGAGCCCCAACTGCACCGTGGGCGACTCGGGCCGCCCGGCCTGGGCCTGGGTGAAGGACGCACGAGCGGCCACGGTGTCCCTGCGCAGCACGTGCGCGCGGCCGAGCAGCTCGTGGATCTGGAAGTCGTTGCCGGACAGCTTCGCGGGGCGCAGCGACAGGTAGCGCTGCAGCCGCGTCACCGCCGCGTCGCCCTGCTGGGCGTAGAGGTAGTAGCTGGCCAGGTAGTAGTGGACGATGAGGTGCTCGGCCTGGTCGGCCTGGGCCACCTTCTCCAGCATCGGCACCGCCTCCGGGAAGCGGCGCAGCTTGAAGAGGGCCACGCCCAGCGGATACGCGAGCGTCAGCTCGGACGGGTTCGCCGTGTGCACGGCGGACACGCGCTCCACGGTGCGCGCCCAATCCTGCAGCGCGTTGGCGGCGGAGCCCACGCCCGCGGCGGCGGTGATGGAGGTGGGCTCGGCGGCCAGGGCCTTCTCGAAGAGGCCCAGGGCCTTCCTGTACTTCTCCTCGGCCTCCTTCTTGTCACCGGAGGCGCTCGCGGCGCTGGCGGAGACCTGGGCCTGCTCGCCCTCCTTCACCAGCCGCTGCGACTCGGACATGGGGGGCGCGCGGTACTGCGCCAGGACGGGAGGGCTGGCCAGCGAGGCCAGGAGCGCGAGCGCGGGGACGAGACGTCGCTTGGGGGTGTGGGGTGTGCGGCGCATGCGGGAGTCGTCCAGGGGTCAGGCGGGGCTGAACTCGGCGACGACGACGGTGATGTCGTCGCGCTGCGGCTGTCCCGCGCTGTGGGCACGGGCGTCCGCGAGCAGCGCTTCACGCAGCGCCTCCGCGGACAGGTGGGCATTGGCCTGCACCGCGGCGGCCAGGCGCTGGGTGCCGTACATGCGCCCTCCGCCGTCGCGCGCCTCGGTGAGGCCGTCGGTGTACCAGACGACGATGTCGCCGGGGCGAAGCTGGCCGTCGCGCGAGGTGAACTGCGACGTCACGGACGCGCCCAGCAGCGGACCGCGCGCGGGCAGCGAGGCCACCTGACCGCTGTGGCGGTTGAAGACGAGGGGGCTGGGGTGCGCGCCGGCCGCGTAGTCGATGACGCCGGTGGACACGTCGATGACGGCCAGGGCGCTGGACATCTGGTGCTCGCCGCGGCCCACGTTGGCCAGCGTCACGTTGAGCGCGGTGATGAGCATCCGCGCGTTGACCTCCGAGGGCTCGCGCAGCGTCATCGCGGAGGCGAAGCCGCTGGTGGCGCTGGTGGCGACCAGCGAGGTGGACAGGCCGTGGCCCGTCACGTCGCCGATGCCGATGACCACGCGCTGCTCGTCCAGCGCCGCGCGGAACCACCAGTCGCCGCCGCACGCGTCCGCGGTGACGACGAGGCCCGCGATGCGCAGCGCGCCCACCTGCACCGCGTCGCGGCCGGGCAGGAGCGTCTCCTGGACGGTGCGCGCCAGCGACACCTCGCGCTCCAGCTGCGCCTTGGCGCGCACGTCGTCGAGCAGCACCTTGATGCGCTCGGCCATGTGGTTGAACACCACGCCCAGCGTGCGCACCTCGCGCCCCGCGCCCCGCGCCGCCTGCGTGCGCGCGCCCAAATCACCCGCGGCCAGCTGCATCACCTTGTTCGTGAGCATGCCCAGCGGGCGGGTGATGCGACGGCTCTGGAACGCGGCCACCACGCCCGCGAGCACCACGAACCCCAGCCCCAGGCCCAGCATGCGCACCGTGTTCGCGCGCACCGTCTCGCGCTTGTCCCGCTCCAACTCCTCCAACTGCACCTGGAGCGCGCGCAGCGAGTAGCTGATGACCACCAGCCCCTTGCCGCTGCTGGAGCCGTAGTCGATGGGCTCTTGAATCTCGTACACCGGCTGGTCGCGGTAGAAGGCCTGCACCAGGCGCTGCTCGGCGACGCGGCCGGTGGGCGCATCGGACTCGGCCGCGCCCGCGGCCTTCGGCTCGCTGTCCGCCATCACCACGCCCTCCGGGTCGAGAATCTGGACGCGGAGGATGTTGGGGTTGGTGGTGACGATGGAGCCGGCCACGCCCTCCAGGAAGGCGTAGTTGTTGTCGCGCAGGTTGGTGACGGAGGTGAGCGCCAGCGTCTGCCCCACCGTGCGCCCCAGCTCGCGGGCCTGCTCCTGGATGCGCTCGGTGGAGCGGCGCGCGGTCTCCTCGAACTGGGACTGGGTGGAGGCCACCGACAGCGCCGCCAGCAGGCCCACGATGACCACGACGAGCGCCGTGGTGGTGAGCAGGAGGATCTGGTCCAGCCGGGGCCCGCGGATGGCGGCGACGTTGGGCAGCTCCCCCGCCTCCAGCGGCGCGATGAGCGTGCCCGTCTGCTCGGCGTGGGGCAGGCCCACGTTGGAGGTCAGGCGGGTGGCGGTGGACTCGCGAGAGCCCGTCAGCTCCCGGGTGCCTGTCCTCTCGGCCGGTGGTGGGGCGGCTCCCGCAGACGTGCCAGGGGACGTACCGGACTCCGGCGCGGGGTTCAGACGCGTGTTCGTGCTGGACAAGGACACACCCGGAAGGGCCACGCCCGAGGCGCGGCGGGAGCGAAAAAGAGTCGCGACTCTAGCGCACTTCTCCTGCTTCGCGAGGTCCTGCCCCCCACGACACGTCTCCGCCACCGCGCGGCGCGACGTGCCTTGACGGGTGTGGCCCGCATCCTGTTCAGCGAGGACACTTCACGTCCGGTGAGTGTCGGGCGAGGCCCTTCACCCGGCGTCCGCGCGCGGGCCCGGTTAGGCTCGCGGGAGCATGAAGCCGCTCTTCCACGTGGCGCGAACGCCCGTTCATCTCCAGCCGCTCTTCTTCCTCACCGCGCTGGCGACGGGCTGGGACTTCGCCGCGGAGCCAGGCCGTCTGGCGATGTGGCTGCCGGTGGTCTTCGTGTCCGTGCTCCTCCACGAGCTGGCCCACGCCTGGGCCCTGCGCCGCTTCGGCTCCCCGGCGAGCATCACCCTCCATGAGCTGGGCGGCACCACCCGGGGCTCGGACCGGCTCACGCACCGCCAGTCCGCGTGGGTGAGCCTCGCCGGGCCCGCCGCGAGCCTCCTGGTGGGCGGGCTGGCGTGGTGGGCCTCGGACCTCGCCTCGCCGGGAGGGCAGCCGGGCCTGGGCGGGGCGCTGCTCCAACAGCTCCTGTGGGCGAACGCGGGCTGGGGGCTCTTCAACCTGCTGCCGGTGCGCCCCCTGGATGGCGGGGACTTCGTCGCCTCGCTCGTGCGCCACCGCGCCGGCTATCGACACGAGCGGGGGCTCCAGGTCCTCGGCGTCCTCACCGCGGTGGCGCTGGTGGTGGGCGCCATCGTCACGCGCACCGTCTGGATGGGCGTGCTCGCCCTGATGCTGGGGTTCAGCAACGGGCGCAGGCTGCTCCAGCGCCAGCGCGAGGCACGCCTGAAGCCCATCACCCCACCCCGCCGCCCCCTGGCGCGCGAAGGCTCGACCGAGGGCGCCATCCCGCTCGACGCGCTATTGGGACGCAAGCCCGCCGCGGCCAAGACACCCGAGCCGGGCCCCGAGCACGCGCGCGCCTCCCCGCGCACGGTGGCCAGCGACGAGGACGTCCCCCACGACGCGGGCAGCGTGGGCCAGCTCCTGCTCGACAGCGGCCTGGCGGACCTCGCGGTGCGGCCCCTCCAGGAGTCCTTCACCCGCGAGCCCTCGCCGCAGGCGGCCCACGCGCTGGCCCTCGCCCTGCTGGAGGCCGGACGCACCGCGGAGCTGGAGTCGCTGCTCTCTGGCCCCCAGGCGCCGCTGGTCTCCGACGAGACGCTGGCCGCCGTCGACGCGCGGGCCCACGTCCTGGGCCACGCCGCGCTAACGGACCGCGTCACGGCCCTGCGACGTGGCCGGGCTCCTAAGTCGGATGAGCGAGGCTGATTGCCGCGCCGCGCCACCGGGCCCGGCCGGGAGGTGGGAAGCCGACGCGGCATCTCTCGCTTGAGAAATGGGGGCGCATCCGGGTTATAGGGGCGTCCCCTCCAGATAGAGGAAGCCCGCGCGTGTCTCGACCCCGACTCATCAAAGAATCGTCCGCGCCGCTCCAGCTGGACAAGGAGCTGCTGGTCCGCATCCACGACCTCATGGTCAAAACGCGCGTCCTCGAGGAGCGCCTCATCCAGATGTACAAGCAGGGCCATGGGTACTTCTGGATTGGCGGTCCCGGCGAGGAGGCGTTCAACGTCCCGCTCGGCCTGCTGATGAAGAAGGGCCAGGGCCCCGAGTACGACTACCTCCACGCCCACTACCGTCAGTCCGGCACCCTGCTGGCGCTGGGCGAGGAGCCCATCGGCGCCCTCCGGCAGATGAAGAACACGGCGTCGGACCCGTACTCCGGCGGCCGCAACTTCGCGGGCCACTTCTCGCTGCGCAAGTACAACGTGGCCCCCGTCAGCTCGCCCATCGAGGTGCAGTACGCCATCGCGCCGGGCACGGCCATGGTGCAGAAGCGCGTGGGCGGCGACGGCATCACCATCGTCACCGGTGGCGACGCCGGCACGGCCGAGGGTGACTTCGCCTCCTGCCTGGTGTGGAGCAGCCGTCCCGCCAACCCGCTGCCCATCCTCATCATCGTCACCAACAACAAGTGGGGCATCTCCACGTCGGCGGAAGGCCAGCACGGCGAGCCCCGCGTGAGCGAGCGCGGCAAGGCGTTCGGCATCCGCTCGAAGACCATCAACGGCAACGACCCCGTGGAGGCCTACCAGGAGCTGAAGGAGGCCATGGAGTACGTGCGCAAGGAGCGCAAGCCGTTCCTCCTGGAGGCGAACGTGTCGCGCCTGTACGGACACTCGTCCGCGTCCGGCGCCAACTACGTCTCCGAAGAGGTGGACTGCCTGAAGAACTTCGAGGCGCGCCTGGAGCAGGACGGCGTGCTGACGCGCCAGCAGATGGACGAGCTGCGCAACCGCTACACCGAGGACATGGCCGCCGCCGCCCGCATCGCCCGGGACGAGCCGCTGCCGGGCCCCGAGACCATCTGGAAGCACATCTTCGCGGAGGACAAGTAACCCATGGCCAACATGGCACAGGCCATTCGCATGGCCCTCCACTACGCCGAGGAGAACCTGGGCGTGACGGACATCTTCGGGGAGGACGTCGGCGCCCCGCTGGGCGGCGTCTTCACCTGCACGCAGGGCCTGAAGACGACGTGGAACTCGCCTTTGGACGAGCGCGGCATCATCGGCGCGGCCATGGGCATCGCGATGGGCGGCGGCCGCCCCGTCGCCGAAATCCAGTTCTGCGACTACGTCTACAACACCATCGACCTCTTGAAGCTGGCGGGCAACACCTGCTGGTCCAGCAACGGTGACTGGAACCTGCCCATGGTGGTGCGCACGCCGGTGGGCAGCGGCATCCGCGGGTCCATCTACCACTCGCATTCCTTCGACGCGACGATGACCCACATCGCCGGGTGGAAGGTGGTGATGCCCTCCACGCCGCTGGACGCGTACGGCCTGCTCATCTCCGCGTGCAAGGAGCAGAACCCGGTCATGTTCCTGGAGCCCAAGGCGCTCTTGCGCGTCAAGGGCGAGGAGCGCATCCCCGGCGAGCCGGACGATGACCGCGCGCTGTCCAAGGCCATCGACGCGCCCCTGGGTGACCGCAGCCAGTGGAAGCCCGCGTGGCCCGAGGGGCTGGAGGCGTTCGCCATCCCCATCGGCAAGGGGAAGCTGGTGCGCGAGGGCTCGCAGGTGACGGTGGTCAGCTACGGCCGCACCCTGCCCCTGTGCGCGCGCGCCGCCGCGCTGCTCGCCGACGAGGGCATCAGCGTGGAGGTCATCGACCTGCGCTCGCTGTGGCCCTACGACTGGGAGATGATCAAGGCCTCCGTCCAGAAGACGGGCCGCGTGCTCTTCGTCAACGAGGACACCGAGGTGACGAACTTCGGCGAGCACCTGGTGCGACGCACGGTGGAGGAGCTCTTCTACTCCCTGCTCGCGCCGCCCCGGCTGCTGGCGGGCAAGTTCATCCCCGGCATCGGCCTGGCCGACACGCTGGAGATGGCCTCCGTGCCCCAGCAGAACGACATCACCGACGCCTTGCGCTCGCTCGCCGGCGAGCAGCCCTAGGCATCTTACCCAGTGCCCCCGTGTGGGCTGTCCGCCCACGGGAAAAGTCCCGGGCCGCCGTTCCTCTTTGGAGGAGCGGCGGCCCTTTCGTTAGACTGCCAACTGCCTTGTCACAGCCAATCGTCCGGACCGTCAGCCCCGCGGGCGCAGAAGCTCCCGCCTTCCGCATCCGCCGAGCCCGTCGCGGCGACGCCGAGGCCATGGCCTTGTTGCTTCGCGAGCTGGGCTACCCCCAGGGAACGGACCAGCAGACGGTCCACTGGGTGGTGAGCCATCCGGAGATTGAAATCTTCGTGGCCGGAGACCCGCAGGACAAACCCGTGGGCATGCTCTCCTTCTCCCACCGGCCGCAGCTGCGGCTGCGCGGGCGCGTGGGCACCATCGACGAGCTGGTGGTGACCGAGTCGTGGCGCCGCCGGGGCGTGGGCCGCGCGCTCATCAAGCAGATTTTGGAGCGCTGCAAGGTGCTCAGCGCGCGCCAGCTCCAGCTGGTCTCGCCGATAACGACCACGCCGGAGGTGCGCAGCTTCTATACGGCGTGCGGCTTCTCCGAGGTCGACGCGGGCGTGTTCCGCCACCTGGAGACGGAGAAGGGCCGCTGACGTGCCGCCCGTCCCTCGCGCCCCGGGTTTCTTCCGGGGCCGAGGCGCGCGGTGACGTCAGCGCTTGATGCGCTCCACCACGTTGTGCAGCCGGACGCGGTCGTCGTCGCTCACGTCCGTGAAGCGCACGCCGATGGCCTCCTGCTCGTCACGCACCCACGCGATGACGCCGGTGAGGTCGAACTGCTCGCCCGCGATGTCCATGGACAGCCGCACCTGGGCGCCCACGTCGTAGGCCTTGCGCGTGCGCAGGCACAGGCCACCCGCGGACACATTGATGGAGAACACGCGCAGCGCCCTGGCCGCGTCCTCGGCCTGGGTGAAGCGAACCGCGAACTTGGCGGCGACGCGCTCGTCCGTGCGCCGGTTCGCGTACGCGGCTGGGTCTCCCGATGACATCTCTGCTTCCGCCGCCTTGCTAGTCATGTGCACCCGCTACCCCCAGCCGTCCGCCGCTGGCGACCTAATGCCTTCCCGAGGACCGACGGGATACTGACGCGCCGAGCCACCCCTTGGGCATCGGTCATCCAGCAAGTGTCCGCTGCTTTCCAGGCTCGATTCAAGAGGGCCCCCACGAATGGGCGCCATCAGGTAAGTCCTCACACAGTTCGATTCGGGAGTTCGGGATGCGTGCGTGGCTCGCGGTGTTGACGGGGACCCTCTTCCTGGCGCTCGTCACGCCTGGGTGTGATGACGACGACAAACAGCCGGGCCCCGGCCAGGGTGACTCCGGGGTGCCCGGAGACCCGGACGGAGGCGGCGCGGGCGATGGCGGCGTGAGTCCCGACTTCGCGTGCAACGTCGCAAGACAGGAAGGCTGCGGAACCGGCCAGAGCTGTCACTTCGCGGACCTGTCGGGCGGCAAGACGGGCAGCCGGTGCTTCGCGGCGGCGTGTGACGTGGTGCTGCAGAACTGCGCGCAGGGGCAGCGCTGCACGTACGTGAGCACGGGCGCGGTGACGGAGCGCCGGTGCGTGGAGGCGGGCACCGTCGCCGAGGGCGCGCGGTGCACGCTGTCCCCCACGGACGGTGGGCCGGAGTTCGACACGTGCGCGGCGGGCCTGTTCTGCAAGGACGAGCGGCAGGACGACGGCGGCGTGGGCTTCTTCTGCCGGAAGCTGTGCCACACGAGCAGCCAGTGCACGGACTCGCGCGAGTGCAACACGGTGCTGCGGCTGGCGGGCACGTCGGAGCTGCCGCTGTTGTGCGGACCGCGCTCGCAGCCGTGCGACCCGTTCGCGCAGGGCTGCGCGGCGCCGCTCAGCTGCTACCCGTCCTCGTCGGGTCCGGTGTGCGCGGGCAGCGGGACTCGCGCGACGGGTGAGCCGTGCGACTTCAGCAACCAGTGCGCGCCGGGGAGCGCCTGTGTGAACACGGGGCAAGGGCTCAACTGCCGGCCGCTGTGCAGGCCCTCCAGCTCGCCCGCATGCACCGCCGGGACATGCCGTCCACTGAATGACAATCCTGGGGTGGGAGCCTGCATCCCATGAAGCGGGTTACCCACGTGGGGCAACTTCCGCCGCCATGTGGGTGAACGATGGACCCGAGCAAGGCCGGCGGGTTCGCGTGACAGGGAAAGCGTTGTCTCCATCTCGCCCGGAGACCAAGGGGGCGTGCGCCGCGAGCCTCGGGACTTGCGCGCATGTTCGGTGGTCGTCGCGGGAATGAGCGGTGTACATCGTGCGTCGTCGGGAGGGAGCGACGATGCGAATGTGGCGGACGTGGCTCGGTGTCCTCGCATGCGTGGGTGGCGCGCAGTTGGCGTGCACTCCCAGCAGCCCCGAGGACCCGTTGTCGGAAGAGCCTTCTCAAGAGCAGGGTGAGTCCACGAACGCGCCGGATGCCTCCGTGGACGTGGCGCCGCCATTGGTGCTCAACGACGACGGGCACGTGAGCTCACCGCCGCCGCCCGCGCCGCAGCCGCCGTTGCCGAGCATCGGCTTCCAGCCGGGCTTCCATCAGGCGCTGCGCTGGTCTCACTACGTGGGCGGTGTCACCACGTTCCGCCTGCGCGTGCCGGTGGCGCGCGCCGGAGAGCGGCTCCAGGTGACGTTCCGCGCGGGCGACGGGAACCTCATGCTCCAGCGCGCCACGGTGGCGAAGGCGGGCGTGGACGGCTCGCTGGTGTCGGCGCCGGTGGCGCTGAGCTTCGAGGGCAAGCCGGGCTTCAACGTCGGCGCGCGCGCGCTGGTGACGTCGGACCCGGTGGTGTTCCCCGTGGGCTTCCGCGAGGACGTGGCCATCACCTTCGAGGTGCGTGGGGCGCTGGCCGCCAGCGCCATCAACGCCTTCCCGGGCAGCTTCGCGCGAGCGGGCACGCATGCGCTGGTGACGGGCGCCATCGGCGGCGAGCCCTTCGAGCGCTCCGTGGGCGTGGCCTCGGTGCACGTGGAGGGCCCCACGGGCCGCGCCTTCATCGCGCTGGGTGACAGCATCACCGAGGGCTACGTCGACCTGCGCAACGACACGCGCAACGCCTGGCCGGCGCTGGTGGAGGCGCAGCTGGGCGTGCCCGTGGTCAACGCGGGCGTCAGCGGCCAGGGCTTCTACGACGCGCTGAGGCTCTTGTCCGACGAGGTGCTCGCGGTGAAGGGCGTCACCGACTGCCTGGTGCTGCTGGGCACCAATGATTTGGGCGACGCGGGCGCGGAGGAGCAGATGGAGACGCGGATGCTCCTGCTGGTACAGCGGCTGGAGCCCTTCTGCCGCGTGTGGGTGAGCACGCTGTTGCCGAAGGAGAAGACGAACTACGGCGCCTATGACTACGTGAAGTCGCAGCGGCTGGGCTTCAACGCGTGGCTGCGCGGCGGCGGCACGAGCACGGACGTCATCGACCTGGAGTCGGTGATGCGGCAGACGAGCAACGTGCACCTCTACCTCGACGGCCTGGGCATCGACGGCATCCACCCGAGCACCGAGGGCCACCGGGTGATGGCGGCCGAGGTGGTGCGCACGCTGCGCGAGCGGGGCGAGCTGTAGCCCCGCTGTGGCTCAGCGGGGTCCGAGCACGTTGTTGAGGACGAGCAGCTCCGCCAGTGCTGGCGGAGCCAGCACCCAGTCGTTGCCCGTGGGCACCCAGCGCACGGGCGCGCCCGCCTGCTCCAGCACGGCGTTCACCCGCTGGAGCAGCGGCTCGAAGGTGGTGGCGGGCGCGTCCCAGTCCCCCTCGCCCGCTTCGACCTCGTGTCCTCCGGGGTCCACGACGAAGGCCTCGCGCCCCTGGAGGGGCCGCACCGCGAAGCCCGGCAGATAGGGCTGCAGCGCCGCCTCCAGTCGCTCCAGCAGCGCGCCGTCCTTGTACGGGTGGGACAGCTCCCAGTCGAAGAAGGTGGGCAACTGCGACGTCAGCTCGCTGCGCAGCGGGTCCTCACGGCTCTGGCGCCAGTGGTGCTCGGCGAGCTCCAGCGCGGTGGCGGGGACCTTCAGCTCCCACTGCTCCAGCTTCGCGAGCAGCTCCGCCATGCGCTCCACCAGCTCGTACGGCGGCTCCACGCGCGTCACCCACGCGACCTCCGTCACGGACTGCCCGCGACGCTGTCCCGTCACCCGGTCTCCCTTGCGCAGCTGGAAGGGAGGCGCGTCGGACTCCGGCTCCGGATAGAGCGGGGCATGGAATGGCCCCTCTCCCGAGTCCGGCCGCAAGAGCGCGAAGCCGTGCTGGGCGTTGACGTCCTCCACCGTGAATGCGTCCCTGGCCATCCCGACCTCGTCTCGAAAGCCGTTGAAGACGTCTGTATTGGAGCGCTGAAGGTTAAGTCGTCAGCGCCGGAAGCGCACCACGCGCACGTCGAGGTCCCCCGCCTCCGCGTCCAGGACCTGCCTCATCAGCTCGAGCGCGCGCGTCTCGTCGAAGCTGCCGGAGCCCGCGCCGATGATGGGGAAGGCCACGGAGTGGAGGCCCTGCTCACGGGCCCTCTCCAGGGCGTTGCGGACCGAGTCCTGGATGGAGCGCTGGGAGGCGCGCCACAGCATGTCGATGCCCGCCACGTGGATGATGGCCTTGAAGGGCAGCCGCCCCGCGGAGGTCACCACCGCCGAGCCCAGCGGCATGGGGCCCGCTCTCGCCACCTCGCGGAAGGGGCCGACGCCACCCCGTCGCTTGATGGCGCCGGACACCCCCTGCGGCAACAGCAGCCACCAGGGGATGATGTTCCGGTTCCAGGCATTGACGATGGCCTCCACCGGCTGGTCCAGCAGGTCGCCTTCGCAGACAGAGACGGGCATGGCGCGGACTCTAACCGGTGTTGCGCATGCCGGCCGCGATGCCGTTGAGCGAGAGCAACAGCGGCCTGTCGCAGTCACAGTCGCTCTCGCGCTTGCGGCGCAACAGCTCCACCTGGAGGAAGGACATCGGATCCACGTACGGGTTGCGCAGGGCGATGGCGCGCTGGAGCTGGGGGTTGTTGTCGAGCAGCTTCCCCTCCCCCGTCAGCCGCTTCACCTGCCGACGCGTGCGCCGGTGCTCCTGCTGGATGCGACGCCACAGGGCCTTCGTGGACGCGGGGGCGAGCGCCGCGTAGCGCCCGGCGATGGCCATGTCCGACTTGGCCAGCACCATGGTGACGTTGTCGATGACGGCCTTGAAGAAGGGCCACTGGCGGTACATGCGTTTGAGCAGCGCGGGCCCGCCCGGCTCCTTCGAGAAGGCCTCCAGCGCGGAGCCCACGCCGTACCAGCCCGGGACGATGGCCCGGTTCTGCGTCCAGGCGAACACCCAGGGAATCGCGCGCAGCGACTCGAGCCCTCCGGCCTTGCGCTTGCTGGGGCGCGAGCCGATGGGCAGCGCGGAGATCTCCTCCACGGGCGTCGCCGTGGTGAAGAACTCCAGGAAGCGAGGGTCCTCCCACACGAGCGCGCGGTAGGCCTTGCGCCCCGTCTCCGCCAGCGTGTCGAACGTGGCGCGGAAGGTCTTCTCGTCCTCCGGCGTCGGGCGAGGCTGCGCGTCGAGCAGGTGGGGCAGCACGCCGCCCAGGATGAGCTCCAGCGTGCGGCGAGCCAGCTCCGGGCGCGCGTACTTGTGGTCCAGGGCCTCGCCCTGCTCCGTCGCCTTGTAGCCACCGGCCACGGCACCGGGAGGCAGCGCGAGGATGGCCTCCTGGGCGGGGCCACCACCGCGGGCCACGGACTCGCCGCGACCGTGGAACAGGCGAAGGGGGACACCGGACTGGGCGGCCGCCTCGGTGAGCGCGACCTGGGCGCGATAGAGCGCGGCGCTGGCGGCCAGCAGCCCCACCTCCTTGCCCGAGTCGCTGTAGCCGACCATGACCTCCTGGAAGCCGCGCGCGTCGACGTGCTTGCGGTACTCGGCGTTGGCGAAGAGCGTGCGCAGCACATCGGGTCCACCGTCGAGCGCGCCGAGCTGCTCGAAGAGCGGGACGACGTCCACGGTGGCGCAGCCGCGCTGCTCATCCCACAGGCCCGTGAGCTTGAGGCACTTGAAGGCCGCGAGGACATCCTCGGCCGTGCTGGCCATGCTGAGGATGAGCGTGCGACAGGCGGGCTCACCGGCCTCGGCCTGCGCCTCGCGCAGCTTCTCCAGCACCGCGAGCAGCCGCTTGCCACCCTCGGAGGGAGCGGGACCTCCCGCGTCCAGCGAGGCCGCCGCGCTCACCGCGTCCTCGGCGGGCACGCGCGCTTCCAGCTCGGCCAGGGAGAGCCCCAGCGCGAGGACGCGCTCGCGCATGCGTCGCACCTGACGCAGGCCGGACTTCGCGGCCTTCGCCTCCTCGAGCGAGCGCGACAACAGGTCCAGGTCCGCGAGCAGGGCCTCGGGCGTGCGATAGGCGCTGGCCGGCATGGGGCCCGCGTCACCGGTGCGCTGGGCCAGCACATGGCGCAGGGCCTGATTCAGCCGCTCCTCCATGAAGCGCAGCTTGCGACGCCAGGGCTCGCCGATGGTGCGCGGCCCCAGGCGCTGCTCGGCCTCGGGGAGTTCCTTCGCGTCGCGCTCCAGGGAGGCGACGAGCTCCGCCGAGGGCTTCGCGTGGCGCTCCGACTGGGAGAGCATTCCGCCCAGGCGCTCCAGCCCTTGCGTCAGCAGGCGGAGTCCTCGTGCACGGTGGGCGCGCAGCGTGTCCGCGAAGACCTCGGGCGTCACCAGCGGGTTGCCATCCATGTCCCCGCCGACCCACGAGTGGACTCGCACGGGCGTGTCCACCTGGCCGAGGGGTTCTCCGTAGGCGCGCTCGAAGGCCCAGTCGAGCAGCTCGGGCAGCTCGGAGAGCTGCTCGGCGATGACCTCCTCGACGTACCAGAGGGCGTTCTTCACCTCGTCGCCCACGGTGGGCCGCTCGCGGCGCAGCTCGTCCGTCTGCCACAGCGTGGTGATCTCCTCGCGGAGGGACTCCACGTTGGCGGCGCTCTCGCGGGGCGTCAGCTCGCACCGGTCGCGCTCCTCGAGCAGGCTGGCCATGCGGTAGAGCTTCTCGAGCAGCGTGCGGCGCACGGCCTGCGTGGGATGCGCGGTGAGCGTGAGCGTCACGTGCATCTGGCGCAGCGCCTCGCGGACGCGGGTCGCGGGGATGCCCGCGTCCTTGAGCGACAGCATCGTCGCCTCCAGCGAGCCACGCTGGGGCGTCGTGGACTCGGCGCTGGAGTGCGCGCGGGCGCGGCGGATGCGGTGGTGTTGCTCGGCGAGGTTGACGAGCTGGAAGTACACCGAGAAGGCGCGGAGCACGGGCTCGGTGCGCTCCAGAGGCAGGCGCTTGAGGATCTCCGCGAGCTCGGCCGCGGAGGCGCGCCTTCCCGCCACGGGGCCGCGTCGTCGCTGGATGGCGAGCCGACGGACCTCCTCTTCCAGGTCGAACAGGTCCTGGCCTTCCTGTTCGACGAGCACCTCTCCCAACAGTCGCCCGAGCAGGCGGACATCACGACGCAGGGGCTGATCCACGGCACGGACACGGGCCATATGCCGTGGAAGGTAACGCCTTCCGCCACGAACTGCCTACTCTTGTCAGCTCCACGTCCTGCATATTCTATTTCACATCGCGCCCTAAGTTACGTCGACTCTGGCTCGCCACCAACAGTCTTGACAAATCCCACCAACGCTCAATCCCACCCCCCTCAAGCACCACATGAACACTCCTCACCTCCGATTAAACAAAACACCTCCTCCCTCAAACGGCATCAAGCAGCACCAAATCCGACAGCGCTGGTTTGAAATCGCAGCACTATCACTACCAGCCGCAGGCATCACCCACCTCATCCTCCAACACACCCCACTCTGCAAAACATTCACCGAGCACACGCACTGGATATGGATTCCCTCATTTGCCGTCCTCTACGGGGCAAGCCATATATGGGGGCGGAATCGACTTTCCGCCTGGAGCGGTCTTCGCCATTTTTGGAGATACCCGCCTCCATGGGCAGCCGCAATACTAGGCTTTCTCTGGCTAACCCTGTATCTCGCCAACCTACCCCGGACAGCCGACACTCTCGCGTGCCCGGGGCTCAAATCCGACGAACTCAGCGCTACCCTTTCGTCCACGTGGCCCCTGATATTTATCGGAGCCTGCTGCTTCGGAATCATTCTCATAACAGCAACCTGCATTGCCGATTGCGTTCACTGTCCGCAAGAGCCCGAAACCCACAAAAAAACAAGCCAAGAAAAAACACTAACTCCACTCTCTCTAACAGAAAACTTCGACGAACTGCGTGCCTGGATCCAACACGACACCCCCATTCAGCATCCCCACCTAGATGCATTCAATCGCCGACCGACAGCCCTTAGGATAGTCGAGAGGATCAGAGGCACCACCACGCCGCCGCCTACAATTGCGCTCATCGGAGAACTTGGCTCCGGGAAAACATCGATCCTGCATCTCATCACTCACGAGCTAAAAAACTCTGGACCGATTAACCAGAATATCATCGTAACGCAAATCAGTCTTTGGCCCTTCGAAACCATCGACGCCGCCATTCGCGCAACACTCTCTGCAATAACCCGCGAAATCAGCCATCACATCAACACCATTCCCATGTCCGGGCTATCAGACGAGTACATCAACACGATAGAGCAGGCGAATGCCGGCTGGATAAGTTTCTTTCGCAATCACCGTTCTCCTCTAGCAATCATCTCAGATTTCGACAAGGCAGCCACAGCCCTTGAGCTTCGCATCGTTCTCTGGATCGAAGACCTTGAGCGATTTGCAGGGACCCCCACAGCCTCGACGATTGAGAGCGAGCGCCTTGGCCCCATTCGCTCCCTACTCCACATGTTCTCGGACACGAAGTGTATTCAGTTAATTCTCGCATCTACACATCTCGGGACAAAATTCGACATCGAGAAAATCGCACGATTCATTGAGCCACTACCGACAATCGACCATCGAACCACTTGGCCAATTATCAAGGCATTCATAGATGCATGCTGGCTGCCCCGGGACTTCATAGACCCTGCAATCACTTCTGTTCGCCAGGAATTACATGGAAAGAAAGCCACCCACACACCCAGCCAATCAGCACTCTTACTCCCTTACGAAATGAATCTACCAATAGCTCTCGCCACCATCTGCAGCAACCCACGAAAACTCAAATTTGGTCTTCGCCACTGCCTAGACGCATGGGAGACACTACGTGGAGAAATCGACTTCGATGACCTTCTTGTAGTCTCACTCCTCAGGGCCGCAGAACCAGAGCTATTCGCAATCATCACGGACTCAATTGACGAACTCAGAAGCGAAATCCGTCGCACACACAGCACCTCCACGGCCCCAGAATCAAACTTCGCCAAAGCATTCTCTACCCTCACCGCCACCACATCATCTCCACGAAAACTAGCACTAGAGCGTGCTCTCGACTTCGTTTTCCCAAACTGGCAAGAGCCCGGAAAAACCACACTCCGAAAAACGAAACCACAGGGGATATCAACAAAACACCATCGAAACTATTGGGAGCGATACCTTACTCTAACCATCCCTCCAAAAGACCAGCGCGACCAGCCAGTTCTTGGCGCAGTCGTTGACTGGAAGGAAGGAAGAAACAAGCAACTCATTGAACTACTCACAAAAGGAACCCAAGTAGACCCAATCGAATCTTTCATCGAAACAATGCTCGCCCCCAACGATCTACTCAGGCTCCTTAAGGAATTGGTACTAGCGGAAGTTGAGCGAACGCCTGCCGACTGGATGGCCAACGAACCCGCAGGGCTCGTAGCTATCTGGCGCACACTCCTCGACCACCCCAACGAACAACTCTCTCAAGTCATCGAAGAGATTCTCACAGTAATAACCCCTCGAAACGTCCAACTCGCATACAACATTGTCTACCTATTCCTGACTCGCGACTCCAGCAACGTTCCTGAGTTACTTCCCCGGGAGGCGGCTGACGAACTCAAGTCAAAATTCCAATCTCTACTTAAGGAGTCTTTCACCGACTCACCGACAAAACTCGCTGCCGCGCTCCGCGACGCAAACCCATATGTTCTATTATGGAGTGCATGGGGCCTTCGAAATGTCAGAGAGCGAGCGTTCGTGGGGCTCCCATTCCCAGACTGGAGCCTTTTCTCGAAGACACTTCTCGACGCGGCAGAAGCATCTCCGACTGTAGTTTTTCCACAAATCGTTCCATTCCTCGTGGACAGCGAGAATCAAATAAAACAAATCCAAGGCCAGTACCACGAGACGATCAAATTCACAACCAACAAAGAGCGCGCCAGTCGATTATTCGACATCAAGCGGCTATTCGAGATTGTTCGGACCACCGGCCCCCTAAACCTTCCTGAGGAATCGCAACTGGCATACAACTCCGTCCTCGGCGAAGCCCACCACGGCTAACCAAACCTCGCCAGGAATAAGGAGTTCTCACCGCCATTGTCCCTCCAAAAACAGACAATCCAGCGCCCTGACCCGGTTCGTTCACCGCATACAATTTCTATACACTCGCATCGAAGGCAGTGGAGCGCGAGAGAAGCTCCATCCGGTCGACATCGGTGGCGACGAGGGACAACTTGGCGCGAATCTGTTCCACGGCGTCACCGCCCAAGGGCAGCCGCAACGGAAGCTCCGCGCTCGGTCGCGCGATGACGTCCGCCATGACCCGGGCTGCCTTCACCGGGTCTCCGCCCTGCTTGCCGTCCGTCTGGCGCACCCAGGTGCGCAACTGCCCCACCGTTCCCTCGTAGGCGCTCATCGCGGGCATGTGCCGAAACGAAGCGCCGAACAGCGAGGTACGGAAGGTACCCGGCTCCACCACGAGCACGCGAATCCCCAGCGGCTTCACCTCCTGCGCGAGGCTCTCGGACATGCCTTCCAGGGCGTGCTTCGCGGCGCAATAGGCACCGAAGCCCGGCGCGGAGGAGAGCCCCGCGACGCTTGAGACCTGCACGATGGTGCCCGAGCCCCGTGCCCGCATGTGCGGCAGCACCTCGCGCGTGGTGGTGACGGCGGCGAAGAACATCAACTCCATCGTCGCGCGCAGGTCCTGGTCGCTCGTCTCCTCGATGGCGCCGAGGATGCTGAAGCCCGCGTTGTTGACCAGCACGTCGATGTACCCGAAGCGGGCGATGGCCGTCGCCACGGCGTCGCGCACCTTCTCGGGCTGCGTCACGTCCAGTTCGACGAGGCGCAGCCGCCCCGGGGCCGACGAGGCCAGCTCCGCGAGGACCTGCGGTTGCCTCGCGGCGGCGACCACGCTGTCGCCACGCCGGAGCACCTCCTCGACGAGCGCTCGCCCCAGTCCCGAGGACGCCCCCGTGATGAACCAGACCTTGTTGGAGGTGGACACTGAAGAACCTTGGCTGCTCATGGTGGACTCCTTCGACTGCGAGTTCGTTGACGCAGTTCAAAATAGGAGTCCGGGGGCCTCGTGATGAGCGGTGGAATTGCGATGGGTTTTTAAGTTTCGCTAAAAGATGCACATGCGAGACGACTACTCGGGGCTGAACGCGCTGGCGGCGGTGGCGGACAAGCGCAGCTTCACGGCCGCGGCGGCCCAGTTGAGCGTGACGCCGTCGGCACTCAGCCAGAGCATCCGGGCGCTCGAGGAGCGGGTGGGCGTGCGGCTGCTCCAGCGCACGACGAGGAGCGTGGGTCTGACGGAGGCAGGCGAGCGTTTCCTCGCGCAGCTCCGGCCCGCGATGGCGAGCATCCGCGCCGCCTTCGAGTCACTCGACGCGGTGCGCGGGCGTCCCTCCGGCACGCTGCGACTCAATGTGCCCCGGCTGGCCATCGCGGTGGTTCTCGACTCCATCCTGGGGGGCTTCCTCGCGGCGAACCCGGAGCTCAAGCTCGACATCGTCGTCGACGACGGCATCACCAACATCGTGGAGCACGGCTTCGACGCGGGTATCCGACTCGGCGAGATGCTCGACAAGGACGTCGTGGCGCTTCGACTCACCGACGACCTGCGCATGACGGTGGTCGGCTCACCCGCGTATCTGAGCGAGCGCGGACGGCCCAAGCATCCACGGGATTTGCACGCGCACGACTGCATCAACTACCGCCACCTCAGGAGTGGCACCGTGTACCGCTGGGAGTTCAGCGACAAGGGCCGGGACCTCACCGTCGCAGTGGAGGGGCGGCTCATCGTCAACGACAACGTTCTGATGGTTCGTGGAGCACTCGATGGCGTGGGGCTCGCGTACGTCATGGAGCACTCCGTCGAGCAGGAGTTGGCCGACAAGCGCCTCGTCCGGGTGCTCTCCAACTATTGTCCGCCCTTCCCCGGCCTCTTCCTCTACTACCCGAGTCGGACCCAGCTTCCGCTCAAGCTTCGAGCGCTCGTCGACTACCTGCGGGCCCGACGCTCGGGAGCAAGGACCTCCTGACGTGAGCCCGTTGCCGAGGGGAGCCTGTTCAAGGTCGCCTGCTCGGGTCGATACCTCCCGCCCCTGCACGCGTCCGAGCGAGCCCTGACGCTCCGGGCGGGCACATCCGGTAAGGTGCCCTCCGTGAGCATGAGTCGGCCCTTCCCCCGTGGGTTTGTCCCCATCGTCCTGCTGGTGTTGTGCGTCGCGCACGTCGCGCTCGGGCTCGTCCTCCTGCCCGGGGCCATGTTCGCCAAGTACCCCGACAGCGCGCGGCTGCTGTCGTCGGGCCGGATGCTGCCCGAGCAGGGCGCGGACTTCAGCCCCCTGTACCTCATCCTCAACGTGGCCCTCTCCCCCACTCCGCTGCGCTGGGTCCAGAGCATCGCGGGAGCGCTCGGGCTCATCGCCGTCTATGTGCTCGGCGCGCGGCTGCTGTCGCGCCCCGTGGGGCTGCTCGCCGCGGCGCTCGTCGCGGTGACGACGCCCGTCCTCCTCTACGAGGCCACGCTGGAGCCGGACCTGCTCGTCATGGTCCTCAACCTGGGCGCGCTCGCGATGCTGGCCCACGCGCGCCCCAGCTTCCCAAAGCACTGGCTGGTGGGCGCCGGAGTACTGCTCGGACTCTCGGGAGCGACACGTCCCACGGGCCTCGCCATCCTCGTCCTCGCGACGGGCTGGATGCTCTGGGAGCGCCGCCACGAGGCACGACGCGCGAGCCTGCTCGCCGGAGCACTGTTGCTGGGCACGGGGATGTTCTCATCCTGGCTGCCCGCTCAAATCATCCGCGCGACCGTGGGTTCACACCTCGGCGCGACCATGAGCGCGGGCGCCGTGCTGCACATGGGAAACCGACCCGAGGGCACGGGACTGGGCGCGCAACCGCCCACGCTCATCAAGCAGTACGAGGCGCAGCTGCGCTCCCCCGAGCGCCCCGACCACGCGCACAGCCTCTACCGACAGTTCGCCCGAGCCGAGGCGGGCGAAGACCTGTCCCCCTCCCGCACCGAGCTGTACTGGATGCGCAAGACGCTGAACTTCGCGCTGGAGGAGCCAGGAACCGTCCTCGGCTTGTTCGGCCGGAAGCTGGCGTTCTTCCTCTTCGGCCCGGAAGGCCACGACCTGGTCGAGGTGCGCCGCGCCGAAGCGCACCTCGCGGGGCTCCCGCTCCTCGACGCCCAGGTCCTGGGCTTGCTCGGCGTGGCCGGACTCGGCGCCCTGCTCGCGCGACGACGAAGCGTCGGGCTCATCGTGCTGTACCTCGCCGCGAGCACCGCGCTCGCCGTGGGCTTCTACGTGGTGAGCCGCTACCGACTGGCCGCGCTGCCCGCCTGGGCGCTGTTCGCGAGCGCGCTCGCGGTGATGGCCTTCGAGTCACGGCGTGAGCCCCGGGTCCTCGGACTGCTGACCGTCGGCCTCGCGCTCTGCCTCGCCCTGCCCACGTTCTTCCCCTTCGTGCGCGACGTGGAGCGGATGCTCGCGCGGACAGAAGCCGTGGGCAGTCCGGGCACGGCGCTCAACACCGCGCTCCAGCAGGGCCGGTATGACGAGGCGACGCAGGCCTTCGAGCAGCTCCAGGCCGCGCACCCGTTCACCGCGCTCGCGAGGCCCCTGCGCGGCGTGCCGTTCGAATCGCCGGTGGTCGCCGAGCGCTCGGGAGCGCTGTCCGTGGAGAAGCTGGGCCTGGAGACGCCCATGGACCTCTACTTCGCCTCGGAGCTCGCACGGCGCGCCGGCCACTGCGACCAGGCCCTCCCCGCCGCACACGCGGCCCAGGACGCGGGCTATCGCGGAGCGCTCTATGACACCTCGCTGGACCCCGCCCTGGTGGTGGCGGACTGCCTGCTGTCACGTGGCGACCGCGCCGGCGCGTTGAAGGCCGCGGAGGCGTCGCTGGATGAACGAGGCGGCACGCTGGACGCCCTCGCCTTCGCGGTGGCGGGCGCGGAGTCGCTCACCACCGATGCGGAGGGACGGCGCGCCATCTGGGACGCGAAGCTCTTCGCCATCCACGACCTGTTGAGCGCCAGACATGCGCGAGGGCTCGCGCGCCTGCGTTGGGAGAACTTCACCGGTGCGCTGGAGGACGCGGACGCGGTCCTCGCTGCCATCCCCGACGTGGCCGTCACCCACCACCTGCGCGCCGCCGCGCTCACGGGACTCGGTCGTCATGCCGAGGCGCTCCGCGCCTATGCGCGCGCCCTCCAACTGTTGCCGGGGCACAACTTCGCGACCCGTCCGCTCGAGGACACGGTGGCAATGGCGCTCGCGGAAGCCGCCGAGGCCCCCGGGGTGCTGAGCGTGGCCACGGAGCATCACCTCCGCGCGGGCCGACTGGAGTTGGCTCGCGACCTCGCCGCTCGCGCCAGCAAGCTCGCCCCCGAGGACAAGAACCTCGCGCGCAGCACCCAGGAGCTGGCCCAGGCCCGACCTTCCGGCATCCCCATTCCGCCACCACCCTCTCCGCGAGCAATTCGCTCCGCCACGCCCCCTGAACCGTGAGCGACGCGCCTTGGCTTCGTGACTCGGCGCCGCCCCCGCCCTCTGTGCGAGCAACTCGCTCCGCCACGCCCCCTGAGCCGTGAGCGACGCGCCTTGGCTTCGTGACTCGGCGCCGCCCCCGCCCTCTCCGCGAGCAACTCGCTCCGCCAGGCCTCCTGAACCGTCAGCGACGCGCCTTGGCTTCGCGGCGCGGCCGCCGCACCCGGTACGTTCTGGGCGCTAGCCGCCACTGTCCTCATGACGCTCTCATGTACCGGGCTCGCCGTGCACGAGCGGCGCATCAACCCCGGCACAGACGAATGGCGCGGCATCCCACCCATGACCGGCATTGGCCTCACGCCACGCAAGAGCACCCGGCACGCCCCTGTGGCCCATCGACCGCACTCGAGCCCGGTCCGCGCCTTGCACAACCCCTGTGCACACGACGCGGCCCACGGCGCCGCACAGGAGTGCAAGGTCATGTGGACGACAGGGTGGTGGAAGGTGGCGGTGATGTGCGGCTCGCTGGCCGCGTCCGGGGCGCTCGCGCGGTCGACGACGCTCGCTGAGCCCACCGAGCAGCCAGACATGAGCGCGCTGGAGCCGGGCCCCGCCATCCCCTTCGTGGAGGAGAAGGACTTCTTCCTCGCAGACCCCGACGAGATGGCCCCGCCGCGCCTGCGCCACGTCGAGCCCGTCGCCTGCACCTCCGCGCCCGAGGGCCGCCTCTGGGTCGCCTCCACCGAGGAGTGCGGCGATACCGAGTGCGTCGACAAGACGACGGTCTGGGTCGGCTCCTGGACCGTCGAGGACACCACGGTCGAGGTCCAGTGCGACGCCGACCGCATCATCCTCTCCACCTTCGACTGGAAGATGGTCCTCGTCCCCGACGGCAAGGGCGACTTCGACGTCGAGGAGTCCGTCCTCGGTGACGGCGAGGTCCCCCCCGTCCCCACCGAGCACGCCCAGGCCGAGCCCGTGAAGCCCGGCCCCCAGGGCTGAAGCCTACGGCCCGATGCGCCGCAGGATGAGGATGGCCCCCTCGTCCAGCCGCCGATCTCGCAAGTCAATCTCGCAGTCGATCATCCAGTCCCCATGTCCCTCGGGGTCCATGATGCGCTGCTGCACCTCCCAGAGCCGGGGGCCCGTCTCCTTCAGGAACGTGTTCGCCGGCTTGCGCGCCTGCGGCGTGAGCACCACTACCTTGTGCTCCTCGTGGTACGGCACCATCGCCTGCTCGAGCTTCGGCGCCGTCCACTCGCCCAGCGGGTTGTCCAAGAGCGTCAGCGCGTCCGTGTAGCGCTTCTGCCCCAGCGCGCGCAGCAGCCGGTGCAGCTCCTCGCGCACGCGGGCCGCGAAGGCGCGCGGGTCCTCGGTGAGCTCCTTCGGCTTGAGCTCCACCGCCGGCTTCGCCTCGACCACGGCGTCCGGGTTGCGCATGCGCTCCCACTCGTCCACCAGGCTCGAGTCCACCTGACGAATCGTCGCGCGCAGGTGGTCGATGATGTCCTCCACCTCCTCCGTGCGGAAGCGCTCCGGCACCGTCTGCGCCAGCGTCTTGTACACGTCGCTGACGTAGCGCAGCAGCACACCCTCGCTGCGCTGCAGCCCGTACTCGCGTACGTAGTCGTGGAAGGACATGAAGCGCTCGAACATGTCCCGCACCACCGCCTTGGGGCGGATGTTCTCCTCGCCCACCCACGGGTGCTTGCGCGCGAAGGCGTTGAACGTGCCGTAGATGAAGTCCCGGTTCGGCTTGGGCCACTCCAGCTTCTCCAGCTGCTCCATCCGGTCGTCGTACTCGACGCCCTGCGCCTTCATCTCTTGAATCTTCTCGCCCTTGAGCTGGTGCAATTGCGCGTAGAGCACCACCTCCGGGTTCTCCAGGATGGACTCCACCAGCGTCACCACGTCCAGCGCGTACGTCTCCGTGGTCGGGTCCAGCAGTTCCAGCGTCTCCAGCAGATACAACGACAGCGTGTGGTTGAGGCTGAAGTCGTGCTGGAGCTCCTGCGCCACCTTCACCGAGGCCCCCGAGCCGCCCTCCCCTCGCAGCACCTCCACGATTCCCGCGCCGCGCAGCGTGCGGAAGTCCCGCGCCGCCTCCTTCAGGTGCCGGCGCTTCAGGAAGTCCGAGTCGTGGCAGCGCTGGATGAGCTGCACCAGCCGGTGGTAGCCCCCCGTGCCCCGGACGTGGTCGCTCTGGAGCAGGTTCAAGATCATGCCGTGCGACACCGCGAAGCGTGACTCCAGCGGCTCGGGCATGCCCGTCTGGAGTCGATCGAAGGTGTTCTTGTCGTACTGCACGAAGTTCTTCTGCGGAGGCTTCTGCTTGGGCGCCTTCTTCTTGCCCGCCGCCTCCTTCGCCGCCTGCTTGATGTTCTCCACCACGTACTCGGGCGCCTGCGCGACGACGCTGCCCTCGTTGTCGAAGCCCTTGCGGCCCGCGCGCCCGGCGATCTGCTGGAAGTCGCGCACGCTCAGGGTCGCCAGCTTCTCGCCGTTGAACTTGAACAGCTGCGTGAAGAGCACCGTGCGGATGGGGATGTTCACGCCCACGCCCAGCGTGTCCGTGCCGCTGATGACCTTCAGGTGCCCGCCCTGCGCCAGCTTCTCCACCAGGAGCCGGTACTTCGGCAACAGCCCCGCGTGGTGCATGCCGATGCCGTGGCGCAGGAAGCGCTGGAAGTCCTTGCCGTAGGGCGTGTCGAAGGGCGCGTCCATCAGCGCCAGCCGGATGGCCTCCTTCTCCTCCTTGGTGGAGAAGTCCACGCTCATGAGGTTCTGCGCCTGCTCGGCGGCGGCGCGCTGCGTGAAGTTCACCAGGTAGATGGGGTACTTCTTGCGCGCGATGAGGTCCTCAATCGTCTCGTGCAGCGCGGACTCGCGGTAGTCGAAGTCCAGCGGCACCGGGCGCTGCGCGCTTCGCACCGTGGCCACCTCGCGGCCGGTGAGCCGCTGCAGGCTCTCCTCGATGATGTGCGTGGGGCCCAGCGTCGCCGACATCAACAGGAACGTCACCTGCGGCAGCGCGATGAGCGGAATCTGCCACGCCACGCCGCGGTCGCGGTCCGAGTAGTAGTGGAACTCGTCCATGACGACGTAGTCCACCTTCGCCCCCGCGTCTCGCAGCGCGAGGTTGGAGAGGATTTCGGCGGTGCAGCAGATGATGGGCGCGTCGCGGTTGATGCTCGCGTCGCCGGTGAGCATGCCCACGTTCTCCGCGCCGAAGGCGTCGCACAGCGCGAAGAACTTCTCGTTCACCAGCGCCTTGATGGGGCACGTGTAGAAGGAGACCTTGCCCTCGGCCATGGCCTTGAAGTGCAGGGCGGTGGCGACCAGCGACTTGCCGGAGCCCGTGGGCGTCTTGAGGAACAGGTGCTTGCCCGCGAGCAGCTCCAGGATGGCTTCCTCCTGGGCGGGGTAGAGGCTGAGCCCGTTCGATGCGACATAGCCGACGAAACGGTCCAGGATGCTGTCCGGGTCGAGCGCGGGCTCTCCCTTCTTGGGGAGCAGGGCTGCGAGCGGCGCTTGGGATTCAGGGGTGGCCATCACCACCGGACTCTAGAGCAGCCCCCGCCTCCCGTCCGCTGTGAAATCCCGGAGCGCCCCCCCGTACGAGCCACGACGAGGGGCCCATGGCACGGTCCACCGCGCGTCATTGGCCACGCACGCCGGAACGATGTGGGGGCCCGAGCGCATGCCTACCGTTGCGCGACCTCCGGCCAACAAAGGGGCAGCATGATGTTCCATCGATGGCGTCTCGCCTTGCTTTCCGTCTGGGTTTCGGTCGCGATCGCCCAGGCGCAGTCCACGGACCCGGCCGTCGTCGGCCAATGGACGCCCGTCAAGAAGTGGCCCTACTCCGCCGTCCACACCCACGTGCTTCCCACCGGGAAGGTGATGTTCTTCTCCGAGTTCGCGGATGGAGACAATCCCTACCTCTGGGACCCCACCACCGACGCGCTCACCCCCCTGCCCAAGGCGGGCTTCAACATCTTCTGCTCGGGCCACGCCTTCATGGCGGACGGGCGGCTGTTCATCGCCGGAGGCCACATCGCGGATGACTCGGGCCTGCCGTACGCCGCCATCTTCGACCCCTTCAAGCTCACCTGGACGCGGCTGCCCAACATGAACGCGGGCCGCTGGTACCCCACCGTCACCACCCTGCCCAACGGCGACATGCTGGTGATTGGCGGCGCCAAGGAGGACCGCACCAAGAACCTCATTCCCCAGGTGTGGCAGACGTCGAAGGGTTCCTGGCGGACGCTCACCGGCGCGAGCCTGGAGCTCATGTACTACCCGTGGATGTTCGTCATGCCCTCGGGCAAGACGCTCATGTCCGGCTACTGGAGGCCCTCGCGCTATCTGGACACGGACGGCGTGGGCGCGTGGACCAGCGGCCCGCGCACGACCTACACCGCCAGCCGCAACTATGGCAGCGCGGTGATGTACGACGAGGGCAAGGTGCTCATCACCGGCGGCGACAACCCGCCCACCAACAACGTGGAGGTGCTGGACCTCAACGTCACCAAGCCCGCGTGGCGCCCCGTCGCCCCCATGCGCTACGTGCGCCGCCAGCACAACAGCACCGTGCTCCCGGACGGGACGGTGCTCGTCACCGGCGGCCACGGCGGCCCCGGCACGGACAACCCCAACTACCCCCGCCTGGAGACGGAGCTGTGGGACCCGGTCAAGGAGACCTGGTCGCTGCTCGCCCCGCTGGGGACCTATCGCGGCTATCACTCCACCACCGTGCTCCTGCCCGACGGGCGCCTGTTGTCCGCCGGCAGCCGCAACGTGAAGACGATGCAGGTCTACTCGCCGCCGTACCTCTTCAAGGGCCCGCGTCCCACCATCTCCTCCGCGCCCGCGACCATCCGCTATGGGGAGACCTTCCGCGTCAACACGCCGGACGCGGCCAACATCACCATGGCCTCCTGGGTGCGGCTGGGCTCCGTCACACACGCGTTCGACGAGAACCAGCGCTTCATGAAGCTGCGCTTCACCGCGAGCGGCGGCGGGCTCAACGTCGTCGCGCCCCCCAACCCCAACGTGGCGCCGCCCGGGCACTACATGCTGTTCCTCCTCAACGGGCGCAAGGTGCCGTCCGTCGCGAAGATCATCCGCATCGGCGGGGATGGCACCACGCCGCCGCCCACGGAGCCGCCGCCGAACACGGGCTTCACCGCCGTGGCCTTCGGCGCCGAGTGGAAGTACGACGACCGCAACGTCGACCCGGGCCCGACGTGGAAGGCCGCGACGTTCAACGACAGCGCGTGGAAGAAGGGCCTGGCGCAGCTCGGCTATGGCGAGGCGGACGAGCGGACCGTGCTGACGAAGACGACGCCTGTGCATCCGACGGTGTACTTCCGCAAGAAGTTCACCCTGCACGGCATGGTGGAGCAGGCCACGCTCAAGGTGATTCACGATGACGGCGTGGCGGTGTTCCTCAACGGGACGCAGGTGTTCAACAGCCTGATTCCCAACCCCGCCCACGCGGCCTACGCCCAGGGAGCCAGCTCCGACAACCACCTGAGCCAGACGACCATCCCAGGCATGCGCTTCGCGATGGGCGAGAACACGCTGGCCGTCATGGTGAAGCAGGCGAACGCGACCTCCAGCGACTTGTCCTTTGATCTGGAGCTGAAGGTGACGACGGACGGCATGCAGCACGACGCCCTCTTCCTGGAGAGCCCCAACGGGGGCGAGACGCTGCGGCCGGGCCAGTTGCAGACGGTGCAGTGGATGACCCACGGCGCGGGCGTCGACACGGTCGACGTGCAGTTCTCCCAGGACAACGGCGCCAGCTGGAGCACCGTGGAGACGGGCGTGTCGAACATCGGCTTCTACGAGTGGAAGGTGCCGCGCACGGAGACGTCCCAGGGCGTGCTGCGCATCCAGGATGGCGCCCGGCCGGACATCGAGGACAAGACGGACCTGCCGTTCACCATCACCGCCACGCCCCGGTTCAAGGCCATCGCCTTCGGCGAGTACTGGAAGCTCGATGACCGCAACGTGAGCCCCGGCGCGCAGTGGACCTCCCTGGGCTTCAACGACAGCGCGTGGCGGCAGGGGCCCGGCCGGCTCGGCTATGGCGACGGTGACGAGCACACGGTGCTCACCAAGACGAACCCCGTGCAGCCCAGCGTGTACTTCCGCAAGAAGCTCACCCTGGACGAGGCCATCCACACCGCGCACCTCCAGGTGCTCCATGATGACGGCGTGGCCGTCTGGGTGAACGGGCGACTCGTGTACTCGCGCTACATGGACAACGGCATGGAGCACGGCGCCTTCGCCAGCGGCGTGGTGAAGGACGCGGTCCTCAGCACCTTCAGCTTCGACGGCTCCGTCTTCGTCGAGGGGGAGAACATCATCGCGGTGATGGTGAAGCAGGCCAACGCGGAGTCGAGCGACGTGGCGTTCGACCTCGAGCTGGACCTCGAGGCCCGCTGAACCCGGGGCGTCACCGGCCCCGGATGTGAGTCACAGCACCTTCACCGCTTTGACCATGTCCGGGGCCAGCTCCTCGTGCGGCAGGATGGAGAACCCGAGCTGCTTGCTGACGTTCTGCATGGCCCGGTTGCCCGCGAGGATGTCCGCGACGATGCGCCGCACGCCCCACGCGCGGCCCACCTCCACCAGCCGGCGCAGCATCTCCGTCCCCAAGCCCTGGTGCTGCACCTCGTCGCTGATGAGGATGGCGTACTCCGCGTCCTCCGTGCCTCGCAGGCGTGTCAGCCGCCCCACCCCCAGCAGCTCTCCGCCCTTGCGCTCGGCCACCAGCGCCAGCTCCCGCGCGTAGTCGTTGAAGCAGATGCGCGCCAGGCGCTCGTGCGCCACGCGCGTGCTCAGCTGCATCAGCCCCGCGTAGCGCAGGAACACCGTCTGCTCGGAGAGCGTCTTGTGGAAGCGCGCCATCGCCGGCTCGTCCTCAGGACGGATGGGGCGCAGCATCAGCTCCTCGCCGCTCTTCATGCGGAAGGGCGCCACGTACTGCTGCGGATACGGCTCGATGACCAGCCGGGGCAGCTCGGCCTCCGTCACGGACGGGGGATGCAGCACCACGCGCGCGTCCAGCGCGAGCAGTCGCTCCGGTGAGGCAAGCAGTGGGTTGATGTCCACCTCCTTCGCCCAGCGCTGCTCCACCACCAGCTGGCCGAAGCGCACGAGCAGTCGCTCCAGCTCCGCCAGGTCCACGGGCTTCGCCCCGCGCACACCCTTGAGCGCCTGGAGGATGCGCGTCTGCTCCATCATCCTGCGCGCCAGCGTGGTGTTGAGCGGCGGGAAGCCCAGCCCCCGGTCCTTGAACACCTCCACCAGCGTCCCGCCCGCGCCGAACAACAGCACCGGGCCGAACTGCGGGTCCAGGCTGCTGCCCACGATGAGCTCGTAGCCGCCGAGTCGCACCATGGGCTGCACGGTCACTCCCGCGAAGGCGTCCCCTTGTCCCAGCTCCACCAGTCGCTCGCGGATGCCCCTGAACGCCGCGCGCACGGCGTCCACGTCCCGCAGGTCCAGCCGCACGCCCCCGACGTCCGTCTTGTGCGTCACCGAGAAGGAGTGGAGCTTGAGCACCACGGGGAAGCCCAGGGACTGGGCCTCGGCCACCGCGCCGTCCTCGGTCGTGGCGAGCCGCGTCTCCACCGTGGGGATGCCGTAGGCGGCGAGCAGCTGCTTGGACTCGTACTCCGTCAGCAGCGTTCGGCCCTGGGCTCGCGCGGCGTCCACGAGCCCACGGGCCACGTCGCGACGCCCGGCGGGCTCCTCGGTGAGCGTGGGCGTCTCGTACAGGCCCGAGAGGTTGTACGCGTAGCGCCACATGTAATTGAAGATGCGCGCGGCCGTGTCGGGATAGCCGAAGGTGGGGATGCCCGCGTCGTTGAGGATGCGCTCACCGGCGGCGACCTCGGAGCCTCCCATCCAGCTCGCCAGCACGGGCTTGTGCCCGAGCTTCGCGTAGGGCTTGAGCCGGTCCGCCGTCTGTGTCGGCTCCGTCATGTCCTGCGGCGTGAGGATGACCAGCAGGCCGTCGCTGTTCGGGTCCTTGCCCGCCACCTCGAGCGCCCGTGCGTAGCGGTCCGGGTCCGCGTCTCCCAGCACGTCCACCGGGTTCGCATGACTCCACTGGGGCGGCAGGAAGGTGTTCAGCGCGGCGAGCGTGTCGTCTCCGAGCACCGCCAGCTCGCCTCCGCCGGCCACGAGCGCATCGGTGGCGAGGACTCCAGGGCCTCCCGCGTTGGTGAGCACCGTGAGGCGGCGGCCCGAGGGCCTGGGCTGCCGGGCGAGCGTCTCCGCCATGTAGAAGAGGTCGGAGATGGACTCCACGCGCAGCACGCCGGAGCGGCGGAAGGCGGCGGTGAGAACCTCGTCGCTGCCCGTGAGCGTGCCGGTGTGGGACGCGGCGGCCTGCGCGGCCTGCGCCGTGCGTCCGGCCTTGATGACGATGATGGGCTTGGTGAGCGCGACCTCGCGCGCGGCGGAGAGGAAGGCTCGCGCGTCACCGATGGACTCCATGTAGATGAGGATGGAGCGCGTCATCGGGTCATCGGCCAGGTAGTCGATGAGGTCGCCCCAGCCCACGTCCAGCATGGAGCCGACGGAGACGAAGGCGCTGAAGCCCACCGACTCGCGCAGGCTCCAGTCGAGGATGGCCGTCAGGAGCGCGCCGCTCTGGCTGATGAAGGCCACGTTGCCCGGCCGGGCCATGGAGCCTGCGAAGGTGGCGTTGAAGCCCGTGGGGGGACGCATCACGCCCAGGCAGTTGGGGCCGATGATGCGGATGCCGGCGGCCCGTGCAATCTGGAGCACCTCCTGCTCCAGGGCCGCGCCCTCGGGGCCCGTCTCCTTGAAGCCCGCGGAGATGATGATGGCGCCCTGGACGCCCACCTCCGCGCATTCACGGATGACGTCGGGCACGGCGGCCGCGGGCGTGACGACGACGGCCAGGTCCACCGGCTCCGGCAGCGCGCGCAGGGATGGCCAGGCGCGGATGCCCAGCACATTGGGGCGCTTGGGATTGATGGGATAGACGGTGCCGCCGAAGGGGTTGCTGATGAGATTCCAGAGGACGGTGCGCCCCACGCTCCCCGGACGCTCGCTGGCCCCCACCACCGCGACGCTGCGGGGCTTGAAGAGGACATCCAGGGGCTGACGTGTGCGCTGCTGCTGGTGCAGCACGTCGTAGGAAGGGTCCGACTTCCGGGAACCTGGGGCGCGCGGGTCCATGATGTCCTGTCTCACGCGACGCGGGGCCCCACGCAAGGCTCTTGCGTCAAAAGCGTGTGGCACCCGTCATCCGTCCCGTCGAGAAGGGAGCCCCCTGTGAGGCTCAGTCGAGGCCGCGCTTGCCGTCGGCCCAGTAGGCCTTCACCTTCTGTCCCGCGTGGGGCGCGCCGCTGTCGCGCAGCGTGGCTCGCAGGGTCTGGATGGAGCGAGCCCGGCCGGTCAGGACGAGCTGAGCGCCGGGTCTGCGCTCCAGCGCCGCGCGCACCCGCGACGCCACCTCCTTCGCGTGTGCGTCCGAGGTCTGCCGCTCCACCACCGTGGCACCGGTGAGCCCCAGCTCCGTGAGCAAGGACTCCGACTCGGCGCGCTCGGAGACCTCGAAGACGTATTCGACGTCGGCCGTGCTCGCCCGCTGGTTGCGCAGCGTGTGCGCGACGGCGAAGGACGTCTCGTCGCCGAAGAGCACCACGGGGCCACGCAGGGACTTCAGGTCGATGGAGCCGCGTGGCCCGAAGAACTGGCAGCGGTCCCCGGGCTTGAGGGCACGTCCCCACGCCGCGCCAGGACCGTCACCATGGAGATAGACGAGGAAGCGCGTGGCCCCCAGCGCCGCGTCCCAGCCCAGCGGCGTGTAGGTCCGCATGCCCTCGCCCGCGAGGTAGACCTGCACCTTGTCGCCTGGGCTCCACGCCACGTCCCGGAGGCCATCCCCCACCCACTCCACCCAGCGGAAGTGCGGTGACACCTCGCGGACGCGCTCCACCGTCGCCTCCCGGAAGAACAACCGCCCCAACAATCCGCCGATGATTCCCTGCCCCGAAGCCATGACTCGCTCTCCAGCACGACGTCTTTCCGAGAGGCCATTCTCCTCCTTCGCGCCGCCTCGCGGATGAACAGAGATGACGCTCAGATGAAGAAGTGTGAAGCGTCGAGAACCCTCAGTGGTCACTCAAAACCGGCCAATGAAGGTCCCCTGAAAGCGGCCAAAGGAGAGGGCCGAGACGTTGACGCCCGGGTACCAGGAGGCGGGTTCCCGTCAATCCTGGCGCATCCGTGAGGAGCTGTTAGTGGCGGCGCCATAGGAAGAGGGCGTCCCACAGGTTGTCATGGGTCATGTCTTGTCCGTGCGCCCATTCCAGGAGCACGTCCTTGCCCGGAATGAACTCGAACGAGCTCCAGAACCATTGCGCTTGCGGCGGATAACCCTCGCCCATCTTGAAACGTCCGGTCATGACCATCGTCGCAGTGGGTCCACCGTTTTCAAAGGCGTAGGGGCGGCTGACCAAGGTCATCCTCGGTGTCGCCATACCACTGGCGTCAACGTCCACATTCAACGCGCGCGTCGTGAGAAGCATCATCTGGCTGATGTGCCCACTAAAGACCCCGCGCAGTTCTGGACTCCAGGCGCCGGCGAGGCCCTTGGTGGTGGCGCGCTTCGCCATCGGCGAAGCCGGTTGCGTGTTGTCGGACTGCGCGTAGCCAGGGAGAAACTGTCGGCCCTCGACAAAATAGAAGTCGGGACGCGGCCCGGTACCGGGGACAGGGTATTTGTCACCGAGCTGGGCTCTGATTTGCTGAGTCAGGGTCATGTCGCCCAGGCCCACATGGTCGCGTGAGTGGCCACCGGCGTCGTACATGGTCGCAACCTTCGAGGTCGCCGCAGATGCCGGCAACGAGAGCTTGCTGATGAACATGTCGTGAAACCGCACAATCTGGCCCAGATCTCCGGTACCGGAAACCAGGGCCATCACGTCCGGATGCGCAGGAACCTCTGCGATGACGGTGACTGTGACGTCGATACCCTTCTCGCGATGCTGCTCGATCGTGCGCTCCAACGACGCGTAGGCCGCACTTGCCTTCTTCAGCTCCGCGCCCCGCACATAGCTGAGCTGGTCAGCGAGGAGCATCGACCAGGCGCTGCCCATCCTGGCACGGGTGGCATTGACTCTCTGCGCATGCGGCGAGGCTGTGATCGCATTGACAGGTGGCCCGCGCCCCTCAAATAGCGTCCTGGTGCCTCCGGGGCCGGACACAGGTCCGCCGCCAGTCGGGCCGGTTCCGCCGGTCTTGCCGTCGCTCGCACCGGTTACGACCTTGCTGACTGGTGGCCTGCGCCCCTCGATCGGCGTCCTGGTGCCTCCGGGGCCGGACACAGGTCCGCCGCCAGTCGGGCCGGTTCCGCCGGTCTTGCCGTCGATCGCACCGGTTACGACCTTCCCTGTGGGCACATTCCTGCGCACACCGCCGCTCTTGATGATGGACCCGCCGGCGCCTGGGTCGATCCGCTGTTCGAGACGCCCAGGCTGCACGCGCATCGGCATATTCCTGCTCCCGGTGGCTGGGAACGAAGGGTCGCGGACGCCGCCGCCGGGAAGTGCCGTGGGAGCGAAACCGCTGTTGCTCCCGCGGACCACCTTTGAGAAGCCCTGGCCCGCGCTGCGAAAGGCGACTGCGTCACCCCAGGTGCGCGGCACGTCGCCAGCCTTCCATGGTGCGCCCGTTCTCGGGTTGGTGCCTTGAGGAACTCTGTCCTTGTCAATCTTGAAACGCGCGGCCGCATCGGCGGCAAGCACATCCGACTCCGAGTGAATTCGCGCAGAGACCGTTGTGAGCCCCGCTCTGTCGGCCGCCCACAGGCGCCGGTGATCGAGCGATACCAGCCGCCCGTCACTCATCTTCACGACGTCCGCAGGACGCGAGATGTCCCACCCCCGCTGGCGCATCTGGGCTGCCATCCGGCCGAGGCTTACGCCGTCACCTGTCTTGAAGCTGATGTCAGCCTGGGTGTATTCGATCCTGGCGAGCTCGACCATCTGCGCATCGGCCGGAAGCTGAGGGCCGGAGCTGAGCTGGCGAGTTGGGGGAGCCGGCGCGCGCGCGATGGCGAGTGGAGCCCCGCCTGGCCGCCTCACGGGCGCCGAGCCGGAACCGCCCGTTGTCCCGGACTGCTGCATCACGTGGGTCAGCTCGTGGGCCAGAAGTCGCCGGTCCGAGACTGTTCGCCCCTCGCCAAGGACAATGTGGTGGCCGAACGCGAAGGCAACCGCGTCGACCGAACGAGCGGCGTCAGCAGCCTGCGCATCGGCATGGATACGGACCTTGCTGAAATCCTGGCCGAACCTCGGCTCGAACTCGGCGCGGACGGTAGCGTCCAGTGGCCGCCCGGGTGAGCGCAGAACCTCAGCCACACAGCCGGGTGCTGCGCCTGATTCGACGCGAGCCCCGGAGGCTGAGGATGCGCCTGGGCGCGGCTGAATGCTCTCGGCAACGCGATCCGCCTCATGCTCGAGAGGATGATCGAATGCGCCGACAACAAGCTTTGACGGCACGATGTCTGGCAGAGATCGCACCTGGGGTCGGTCCGCTGGGCGAGGCGCAGATATTGAGATCTTGCTGAAATCCCACGAAGCGCCGCGCGGCGCTTGCTCCTGAAGCAGGCTCGCCGCCTTGCCTGCACCGCCCGATGCCAGCGACGCAAGCGGCGAGGGCTGGGCCGTCGATTGACGGGCTGGGCTTGCAAGTCCCTTGGTCGTCTTTGGAGCAAACATGAATGAAGCCTACTCCTTCTGTGGAGCATCGGCGGAATGGGAGCCCTGCAAGGTATGGGTTCGGCTGCGCGCGCGGGACGTGCGCACCTTTCGCCATGTCAGGCCCGGCGGGAGCTGAGGCAGTCAATGCAGGCGGCCCGGTGACGACCCACCTGGTGTCTCGAGAATCCGGTGCGGTACACGAGTCATCAATCTCCTACTCCGAACCAAAGACCTGCGCGAGATAGTGCTTCGAGCACGCCGCCCATTCAGGATTGTCGAAGAATGCTGCCTCGACCTAGTGGTGTATGAAACGCATGGCAAAGCCGCGCTGCAAATAGTCCTCGACGCCCACGGGCAGCGGCCGGATCTCTCCGACTCCGTCGAGTGGCACGAAATGCAGCCGGTCGAGGACCCGGCCCGATTCCATTTCGAGGCAGACCGCGAACTCGCCCTCGCAGTAATCGAAGGGCACGAGGCGGTCGAGCAACTCACGCGCCTCCGGAAAGGAACCGTACGGGTCGAGCAGTTCCGCTCCACGTCGGCCGTCGATGCCGTCGACGCATGTGGAAACAGGGAGGACGTTCGCCTCTCCGCCAACGATGTCGATCTCGCGGTCGAGATACTCGATTGCGGCGCCTTGTTGCAAGCGCCATCGGATCTGCATGAAGTCAGCCTGCGCGTAGAAGCGCTCGAGTGCCGGGGGCAGTGTCAGAGTCTGTCGTACGCGGGCGAGCTCGGCGCCATTGTGGCCATACGTCAGCACGCACCGACCCGCTTTCGCCACCGAGGAAGCCGCGAGGGGCGCGATACAAGCATGGAATCGGTCCGAGACCGGATTATCGCTCATCGATGGATGATACGAGAGGAGACACGTTTGTCGAGCTGCGCCACCCAACGGCGCCATTCCGTTCACCGCGACGAGCCTGTGTCAGGGCGTCGTTTCGACGGTCGTCCCGGGCTCGCTCCGCTCCCACAGGCCATCAACATGAGAGTGTTCAGCCGATGCGCTGCATCTCCTGCCCACCCGTTCCTGGGCCTCCACGAGTGCAACAAACGCTGGCATGCCACAGGCGTCGTCGCGACAGAGGCACGCAGCTTCGGGAAGTTCCATCATGCGTATACGGGCAGCGTCACTCGCAGCGAAGTAGCCGCACTTCCTGGTACCCGGCGAAGGGCGCTACGTTGCCGCCCTCCCGGTACATCACCTTGTCGCGGAGGCGCTTCGCGGCTGCGATAGCACCCCGAGCCGCTACGGATTCGCCAGGACGCCCAGGTCCGAAGACACGACGGGGCCGGACGTCATGGACCCGCAGCGGGAAGCGCCATCCCCGGTCGTGGGGTTGAACTCGTTCAAGAAGACGACCCGCAGTGAGTAGCCCGGGGCGGCGCCGAAGACGCCGCGAACGCGCTGCGCATCCGTGGCCGTGTCATTCACACCGAAGCGCACCGACGCGTTGCCGAACATGTTGTTCGCCTTGAACGTACAGCCCGGCGTGTATTGGAACGTCGACGTGGTGAGCGCCGTCGGCCATGTGCGCGCCAGCAAGCGGGCGATGGGCTGGCCATACCAGACGGGGTTGGAGGCACGGCTCAACGTCTGCGGATTCGGCCACGTGGTGGAGCCGTAGCGCGGAACACCATTGGGGCCCGAGTAGAGCGTCGTCTGGGGCGTCACGCCGGCGACGTAGTCATTCAAGCCCAGGCCGCTCGCGAGCAGCGTCAGGTTCTCCCCCGAAGGGAACAGTGTCGAGCCCCGGCTCATGTCGAACGCGTCGTACGGGACGTTGATCTTGATGGAGGGCGCCGGCAGCCTGAGGTTGACGAGCAGTTCGTTGGTGCGCGTCGTCGAGCCATCGAAGAACAACTGCACGGAGCTCGTCTCCGGGAACGAATCGATGATGGACTCCTCGATGGTGGAGCTCATGCTGCCCGCCGCCTCACTCTCGATGACGTCGTAGATGAGGTTGGGGATGAGGCCCAGGATGGGAACGACCTGCACCGCGTTGCAGAGGAACGGCCAGTCGAGGCTTGCCTGGGGCGCCGTCACCCAGTCCACCGAGATACCCGTGAAGTCCGCCTTCAGCTTGAACGTGCCATAGGCCCGAATCGTCGGGTCACACCAGTTGTTGATGTCCGTCTTGAACTTGAACGAGAAGCCCACGCCATTCGTGGTGACGGAGAGCTGGAGGCTGCTCGGGTCGTAGTCGTAGATGCGGCGCATGGAGCCATCCGTCGACATGATGACCGTTGAGTTCGTCTCGCCATTGAACTTCGTGTAGAGCGCCTTGCCGAACATGTTCCACAGCTCGGTCCGAGAGAAGCCGATGGGCGCGGCGACGTCACGCGCCTCGACGGTATCCACCTGCACCATCGGGAAGCTGTACGTCGCGACGCCGCTGCCGAAGGTGCGCCCCACGGTGATGGTGACCTGGTTCGTGGTGCCGTCTCCCAGATAGGGGAAGAAGATCCACAGGTTGTAGCCATAACGGCTGGGGTCCGCGGGCTGGTACGAAGCATCCGTGGCCGAATACCAATAGCCATCCGTATAGTCCGGCGTCAGGACACGCGTGCCGACCTTGACCTCCTTGATGTACGTGCACCTGTCGGTGATGAGGTCGAATCGCAGGCCATTGGCGGAGACGTACTCGATGCCGCCTCGGCGGATGCGACCACTCTCCGGATTCCAGTTCGCGGGGGCACCGCCGCCCATGGGGAGGGCCTGGGGGCTCATCAGCGTATTGCTGAAGATCTGCGGCGTGGTGCCCGCGTTGCCACACGCATTCTGAAGGGTCCACCCGCCGCGGGTGGCCGCATCTGTCCGCGCGGAGAGCGTCTCGGCTTCGGGTTCGGGGAGTCCCTCCTGACCACAACCCAAGACGAGCGACAGGAGCAGCAAAGCAGAAAGACGGCGCAACGAACGCATGGAGAGCCTCGAGTGGAGTGGATGATCCCTGGCGCCGAGCGCAGACACGGGCCAACGGTCAAAGACGGTCGCAGCGTATCTACACTTCCGCCCGCAGCGAGGCTTCCGCACGGGCGCCAGATGCTTCCGCGGCCACGCCAACCACTTCATCCCCACATGCGGGCCCACGCGCTCCCCGCAGCAATCCAAGACCCGCCCCGTGGATTCAACAAACCCTCCACGCGAGACCCGCAATCACAACCAGGCCGCCCCGCACCAAAGACAGTCAAAAACTCAAAGACAACCAACTGGCCACACCCGGGGCCTCTGATTACCATCGAAAAGTCACACCCCACCCACAGGAGTGTCCATCATGTCTCTGGCTTCCCCCAGCGCGACACCCCAGTTGCGCCGTTACATCGCCGCGTTCAAGGAGCGCGGCAATCACATCAAGTCCAGCAAGTACCTCAACGCGCTGACCTCGGGCGACTTCGAGCGCGAGGACTTCGTGGAGGCGCAGGTCCACATGCGCACCGCGGTCGCGAACTTCTCGCGCCCCATGGCCCTGCTCCTCAGCCGACTGCCGAACGTCTCCGACAGGCTCCCCCTCCTCGAGAACGTGAACGACGAGCACGGCAGCGGAAACCCCCGCGATGCCCACGACAACGCCTTCTGCCTGCTCCTGGAGCGCCTGGGCGCGTCGCGCGCGCGGGTGGAGCGGTGTCGCCCCTGGCCGGAGATCCTCGCCTTCAACACGTCCCTGGCGGGCACGGCCTGCTTCGAGTCCGTCCACTTCGGCATGGCGGTCTTCGGAATGATTGAAGACCTGTTCGGCACCATCGCCCTCGTCACGGGCGAGAGCATCGTCAAGCACGGGTGGCTCGCACGGGACCAGATGGTCCACTACCCGCTCCACTCCACGCTCGACAACAAGCACGCCGATGACTTCTATCGCTTCCTCGACGGCCCCTATGAATCGGACCCGAAGCTGGCGAGGGACATCGAGCAAGGGCTGGCGCTCGGCGCCCACCTCATCATGAACCTCTTCGACGACCTCTACCGGGCAAGACACCGCCGCGCGAACTGACGTGGGTACACCCCACGAGCGAGAGGAGCACCCCAGCGGTGCTCCTCCCTCGCACGCTCCATGACTACGCCGCCGCCGCGCGCGCCTGCTCCACCGCGGGCAGGAGCACTGACTTCGCCCACTGGGCCAGCGTCGTGGCCGTGGTGGTCTCCGCGCTGCGCGGCTCCGCGGGGTCCATGCGCCCCTCGCCCACGGCCTGGTACATCTCCGCCAAGAGCCCCACCAGGAAGTCGGGCAGGCCGTACCCCGCCATCGCCTTGCGGAAGTCATCGATGGAGATCTGCACCGCGCTCACCGGCCTGCCGGACACCTCCGTGAGGGTGCGCGCCACGTCCGTGTACGACAGGTGCGCGGGGCCGTGCACGCCGATGATGCGCGCGCCCTTCCAGCCCGCGTCCAGCAGCACGTCCGCCGCCTTGCGCGCGATGTCCGCCACCGCCACCATGGGCAGCGCGCGCGTCAGGGAGATGGGCACGAACAACGAGCCCGCGCTCGCCAGCGTCTGCACCGACTGCAGCAGGTTCTCCATGAAGTAGCCCGGGCGCAGGATGGTGACGTCCGCGACGGCGGCCTTGAACGCCTCCTCCACCGCCAGGAGCGCGCCCACCGGGCCCGTGCCCCGGCCCGTCTGCGCGCCGATGCTCGACAGCACCACCACCCGCTTCACGCCGTGCTGCTTCGCCTTGCCCGCCGCCACCCGCGCCGTCGCCTCCGCCCACTCGATGAAGTCCGGCCGCGTCGCCGGGGGCGTCAGCCAAAAGACGGCGCTCGCGCCCGCGAAGGCCTTGTCCAGCACCGCCGCGTCATCCGTGGAGCCCTCCACCACCTTCGCGCCGCGCTTCACCAGGTCCTCCACCTTGCGCGCGTCCCGGCTGATGAGCGTGAGCTGCTTTCCCGCGTCGAGCAGCGCGTGCGCGAGGGGACGGCCAATGTTTCCGTTCGGGGTGTTGATGACGATGCTCATGGGCGGCTCCAGTGACTTCGAGATGGTCAAAGGATGCGCCCGGTCCCACCATGAGGCGACCGCATGTTAATCATATGCCCATGAGCGCCATGCATACCGCCCGCCGCAAGGCCCGCGCCCCCAGACGGCCCCGTGCCCCCCGCGCCCCCGAGCCGAGCCCGCCGGCGAGCCCCGACCTGGACCTGGCGAACATCAACCTCAACCTCGCCGTGGCGCTCGACGCGCTGCTCACCGAGGGCAACGTCACCCGCGCCGCGGCCCGCGTGGGCATCACCCAGTCCGCCATGAGCCACGCGCTCAGGCAGCTGCGCGAGCTGCTCGGGGACGCGCTGCTCATCCGGGGACGTGGTGGCATGGTGCGCACCCCGCGCGCCGAGCAGCTCGCCGCGCCCCTCCACCGGGGCCTGCTCGAGGTCCAACGCGCCCTGCGCAACGAGTCCGTCTTCGACCCCAAGGCCTCCTCGCGGCGCTTCATCATCGCCACGACGGACTACTTCGCCTCCGCGCTGCTCCCGTCCCTCCTGGAGCTGATGGACACCGAGGCCCCCCAGGTGGACCTGGTGGTGCGCCCCCTCGTCATCCCCCAAATCGAAGCCCAGCTGGAGAGCGGTGAGCTGGACCTGGTCGTCGGCGCCTACCCGGAGCCGTCCCCCGTCCTGCGCCAGCAAAAACTCTTCACCGAGCACTTCGTCTGCGTCGTGCGCCGCGACAACTCCGTGGTGAAGCAACGGTTGGACCTGGAAACATTCCTGCGACTGCCGCACGTGCTGATGAGCCCGCGCGGCGAGGGCGTGGGCTCGGTGGACGTCGCGCTGCAGAAGCTGGGTCGCACGCGACGCATCGGCGTGCGGCTGCCATACTTCCTCACCGCGGCGCTGGCGGTGACGCGCACCAACCACGTGCTCACCGCGCCTCGCCGGCTCGCCGAGCTGTTCGTCGAGCCAGGCCACCTGCGCATCCTCCCTCCCCCGGTGGAGCTGGCCCCGTTCGACGTCCTGCAGGTCTGGCACGAGCGTTTCGACGGCGACCCGGCCCACCGGTGGCTCCGGGGGATGATGCTCCGCGCCGCCGCCGCGCCGCGTAGCAACCGCTAACCCCTGGACTCTCCACGACTTTTTCTCGGCGAGCAGTCGTGCTGTCGCTCGCCGACAGGGGCACTGAACGCCGATTCACCTGTGGGCGAGCATGCGACGGGCCGACCGGTGTAGGGTGCGACCCTATGACTTCTTCCGAGAAGCTGATTTTCACGCAAACCGTGGAAGCGCTCTTCCTTCGCGCTCTCGAGAACCGGCTCACGCCCGCGTGCCGCGAGCACCTGCGTCGTGCGGGGCTGGACCTCGAGCAGAAGCTGGAGCGGACCTACACGCTGGAGCAATGGAAGGAGTTCCTTCGCATCGCCGCGGGCCACGTCTACGGCGGCGTTCCCGCCGAGGCCGCGTACTACTCGCTGGGCGAGCGCTTCATGGACGCCTACTTCGGGACCTTCTTCGGTCGCGCGCTGCTGGGCGTCGTCCGGCTCGCCGGTCCCCGGAGGATGCTGCTGAGGGCGGGGATGGGCTTTCGCGCCGGCAACAACTTCAGTGTGGTCGAAATCGTCGAGCGCAGCCCCACTTTCCTGGAGCTGCGGATGAACGACGTGCTGGCGGACCTGCCCACGTTCTCCGCGGGGCTCCTGGCCCGGGCGGTGGAGCTGTGTGGAGGCTTCCGCGTGGTGGTGCTGCCAGAGGAGTTCGACGGCACCGCGTCGACGTTCCACATCCGCTGGGCGGAGGTGACGGCGGAGGCGGCCATGCCTCCTCCGGATGATGGCTCGGCGGGCGCGTCGCGTCCTCGCGCCTGAACGAACCGAGTCCCGCGCGCCCCCCTGTCGCAATCCGCCAGGGTGGCGCGCGGAACGCCATGCTCGTGCAGCTTGCGAGCGGGCGCGTCGACGGCCCCGGGAGCACGCGCTCCCGAGTGAGGCCGCGCCGCCCTCCCCCACGTCCCCCCGCTGGCATCCGCGCTGCAATCGCTGAGTCCCGAAGTGGAGGACTCATGGACGGCAATGGCGGTGATGTGGTGGGGAAGCTCGAGCGTGGCGCGCTCTGGGGTTGGGGCCTGGTGATTCTGGTGGCGGCGGTGCTCGCGGGGGCCGGGGTGTGGCACGGCCTGCTGCATGGCGCACCGGATACGCCCGCCGCGCCGCTGCCCATCGCCCAGGCACCCAAGGCACTGGACCGGGGCCCGGACGCGCCGCTGCCGCCCGCGACGGAGATCGACGCGCTCCTGCGCTCGCGGCTGGCGGGGGCCTCGTCCCAGCGTGAGTTCGGCGTGTGGCTGCGCGAGGCGGACCTGCTGCGCCGCTTCGTCGCCGTGGTGTCGAACATGGCCAGCGGCGAGAGCCCTCGGGCGGTGGTCGGCTTCCTGGCCCCCGCCGGTGAGTTCCAGGTCCGCGCCCAGGAGGGGCGCACGCACATCGCGAAGCGGACGTACGGCCGCTATGACGCGGTGGGCCGGGTGGTGGGCAGCCTGGACTCGACGCTGCTGGTGGACACGTACCGCGAGGTGCGGCGGCTGGCCGAGCGCCTCCACCAGGAGAGCGCGCCGCCGGGCAGCTCCTTCGAGTCCACGCTCCAGCGCGCCTTCGAGCAGGTGCTCGCGGTGCCGGTGCTCGACGGTGACGTGGAGGTGATGGCCCGGGGCGCGCTGTACGTGTACGTGGACCCGGCGCTGGAGGCGCTCACGCCCGCGCAGAAGCACCTGCTGCGGATGGGCCCGGCCAACCTGCGCCTCATCCAGGGCAAGGTCCGCGAGGTGTCGCAGAAGCTCAACCAGCAGGCCTCGAGGCCCTGAGTCCTCCGTTACCGCCCGAGCCGGGCACCGAAACGACGTCCGGGCGCCCGGAGCAGGGGCGACCCGGCGGGCAACATCCCCCTCCTCGGCGCGGGATGTTGCTATCTGCCCCCATGCGCCTCTCCCTCCTGCCCGTCCTCTTGTTGTGCACGGCGCTCACCGGCGTCATCGGCGGAGCCGTGTATTTCATCCAGCGGGACAGGCAGGCGCTGGTGGACCAGTTCGCCCGGGAGCGCCAGGCCCAGCTGCGCGAGGCCGCGCGCGGGGTGTCGGAGGCGCTGGAGGACGTGGGGGAGGACCTGCGCTTCACCGCCGAGCTGCTCTCCCAGCCGGGCTCGCCCGAGGAGCACCGCCGGGAGCTGCGCGCGCTCCTGGAGGCGGTGGGGCAGTACAAGGCCATCGTCGTCTTCGGCCCCGAGGGTGACGAGCGCCTGCGCCTGCTGGACCGGCGCACCGGTGAGTCCATCGCCCGGCAGTACCCCGCCCAGGCGCTGGCCCTCACCGCGAAGAGCGCGCTCGAGGGGCCCGAGGGGCACATCGCGTCCTCACCGCCGCTGAGCGGGGATGTGTCCGGGTGGCTGCGGGCCTTCGCCACCGCGCTGCCGGAAGACTCGCCGGGCGGAGGGGGCGCGGTGGTGGTGCTGGTGGACGCCGAGCCCCTCTTCGCGCCGCTCAAGCTGCTCACCGCGGAGAGCGACACCCACCTGTTGTTGCTGGGCGCGCACGGCACGCCCACCGCGCTGAGCGCGCCGATGCTGGCGGCGCGCTATCAGCGGCCCGGCACCGACACGCCCGGGCTCACGCTGCTGAGCCAGCGCCTGCGCGAGGGTGAGGCGGGCTCGCTCGTCATCGACCGCGCCGAGGCGATGGCGCTGGGGCTGGGCGACGCGGAGGTGGTGGCGAGCTTCGCCCCGGTGGGCATGAAGAACGGCGCGCTGTGGCCGCTGGCGTCGCTGTCCTCCACGCGCGGGCTGCGCTCGCACGAGCGGAGCCTGGTGCTGCGGCTGTCGTTCGCGGCCTTCCTGTTCTCGTCGTTCCTCATCGCCTTCGGCGTGTACGTGGTGCTGGCGCGCAGCCGCGCGGTGGCGCTCCAGGAGAGCCTGCGGCACGCCAGCCGCCTGGCCCACCTGCACGACAAGACGCAGAAGATCCTCGACCACATCCCCACGGGCGTGCTGGCCCTGTCTACGTCGGGCCGCATCACCTCCGCCAACCAGGCGCTCAGCTCGCGGATGCCGAAGGACGTGGTGGGCGCCACGCTCGCCGCGGCCTTCCCCCAGGCCCACGCGCCCGTCATCCAGCGACTGGAGGAGCTGGTCAACGCCGCGGGCCAGGACAACCGCGTGCGCAGCCTGCACGCCGAGCCGCTGCGCCTGTTCGAGTCGGAGGGCCAGTACAACGTCCACGCGGTGCCGCTGGAGCCGCACCAGCCCGACGTGCGCACGCTGCTGGTGCTGGAGGACCTGAGCAACCTGCGCGCGCTGGAGGGGCAGCTGTTGCGCGCGGAGAAGCTGGCCACCGTGGGGGTGCTCGCGGCGGGCATCGCGCACGAGATTGGCACCCCGCTGGGCATCATCCGCGGCCGGGCCGAGTACGTGCAGGACAAGCTGGGCCCGGAGCACCCGCAGTCCCCCGGCGTGGGCGCCATCGTCGAGCAGATCGACCGCGTCAGCCGCACCATCCGCCAGCTGCTGGACTTCTCGAGGCTGCAGCCCGCCGAGTCGCGGGCGGTGGCGCTGGGGCCGCTCGTGAAGAGCGTGCAGGAGCTGCTGCGCGTCGAGGCGGAGCGGCGCCACGTGGACCTGCGGCTGGACGTGACGCAGCCCCTGCCCGCGCTGGCGGCGGACGCGGACCAGCTCCAGCAGGTCCTCGTCAATCTGCTGCTCAACGCGTGCGACGCGTGCGAGCCCGGAGGCCAGGTGCGGCTGACCGCGACGCCGGGCGAGGCGGACGCGTCCGGCGCGTGGGGGCGCGTGTGCATCACCATCGAGGACGACGGGTGCGGCATCGCCCCCAGGCACCTGCACCAGGTCTTCGACCCATTCTTCACCACCAAGAAGCGCGGCCTGGGCACGGGCCTGGGACTCACCATGGTGGCGCACATCGTGCGCAACCACGGTGGACGCATCGAGCTGGACAGCGCGCCCGGTCAAGGCACGCGAGTGATGCTGCAGTGGCCCGCCGCGGCCCCCGCGCGAGAGGAGCAACATGTCGGTTAGAGCCCGGGTCCTCGTCGTCGACGACCACGTCGAGATGGGGCAGATGCTGCAGGAGCCGCTGGCGGACGCCGGCTATACGGTGGACGTGGCGTCCGGAGGCGCGGAGGCCATCGCCCAGCTGCGCGCCGCCGTGTACGACGCGGTCATCTGTGACTTGCGAATGAAGGACGTGGACGGCTTCGACGTGCTGGAGGCCGCGCGCAAGCTGGACCCGGACCTGCCCGTGCTGATGATGACGGCCTTCGGCGGCGTGGAGAACGCCGTGGAGGCGATGAAGCGCGGCGCGTGGCACTACTTCGCCAAGCCCTTCCGCCTGGACGAGGTGCGGCTGTACGTGGGCCGGGCGCTGGAGCAGCGGCGCATGCGCGCCGAGCACCGCACGCTCAAGCAGCAGGCGGAGGACCGGGGCCGGCTGGGCGCCATGGTGGGCCGCAGCGGCGCGATGCGGGCCCTGTACGCGCTGGTGGAGCGCGTGGCCTGGTCCAGCGCGCCGGTGCTGGTGCGGGGCGAGAGCGGCAGCGGCAAGGAGCTGGTGGCCCGTGCGCTGCACTTCGAGGGCACCCGCCGCGCGGGCCCCTTCGTCGCCGTCAACTGCACCGCCCTGCCCCACGCCCTGCTGGAGAGCGAGCTGTTCGGGCACGTGAAGGGCGCCTTCTCCGGCGCGACGAGCGCCCGGCGGGGCCTCTTCGTGGAGGCCGATGGCGGGACGCTGTTCCTGGATGAAATCGGGGACATGGCGCCGGAGCTCCAGGCGCGGCTGTTGCGCGTGCTGGCGGAGGGCGAGGTGCGGGCGGTGGGCGCGGATGGCTCGCGCACGGTGGACGTGCGGGTGGTGGCCGCGACGCATCAAGACCTGGAGGCCCGGGTGAAGGAGGGCCGCTTCCGCGCGGACCTGTTCTACCGGCTCAACGTGGTGACGCTGCGGGCGCCGCCGCTGCGGGAGCGACCCGAGGACATCCCCGCCCTGGCCGAGCACTTCCTGGAGCAGGCCCGGGCGCGAAACCCGCGCTCGCCCGTGGAGCGCTTCGCCCAGGAGTCCCTCGCGGCGCTGTGCTCGCTGCGCTGGCCGGGCAACGTGCGCGAGCTGGAGAACCTGGTGGAGCGGCTGGTGGTGCTGGGGACCCGGGACGTGGTGGACCTGGAGCAGCTGCGGCCGCACCTGGCGGAGGGGGGTCCGGAGCCCCACCCGCTCCTGGAGGCCCAACGCGAGGTCATCCCCTTGCGCAAACTGGAGAGCGAGTACATCTCTTGGGCCGTCGCGCGCTGTGGCGGGAACAAGACACGGGCGGCGGAGCTGCTCGGAATCGACGTCTCCACGATTCACCGGCGCGAGCGTTCGGAGGGCAAATAGCCATGGGCGGCTTGGCGTTTCGCAACACCGGCTGAGCGTCGCCGGGGACGTCCCGAGTGAGGACACCCCGGCACGGCGCATGCTCAGCACGAGGCCATGCGCCCCTTCCTCTCGCTTCTCGTCGTCGTCCTCGGTCTGGTGGGTTGTGCCGCGAAGCAGCCCATCTCCACGGTCTCCACCGACTCCCAGCCCCCCCATGCTCCGGTGGCCACGCGTCCGGAGCCGGAGCGTCCCTCAGCGATGACCCCGAATCCCGACACGGACCTGCACCCCATCCGCCTGGAGCCCGTCTACTTCGAGCTCGACTCCACGACGCTGCGCCCGGAGTTCCGCGACACGCTGACGCAGCTGGCGGACGACCTTCGCCAGCGGCCGCAGGCGAAGGTGAGCATCACCGGGCACACGTGCGAGCTGGGGACCACGGAGTACAACCTGGCGCTCGGTCAGCGTCGGGCCTCGGTGGTGCGCGACTACCTGCGCCGGCTGGGCGTGGAGCCGTCCCGGCTGTCCACCCTGTCCTACGGCGAGGAGCGGCCGCTCTCCGCCTCCGAGCTGGAGAAGAACCGCCGCGCGGAGCTCCAGCTCTCCGGCGGCTACCTGAACTGACGCGGGGCGCCCCGTCGTGACGCGGGCGTGACGGGCCGGGGGCTGGAAACGACGACGTCCGCCACGGGCAGCGGGTGCCTGGGCGGACGTCCTCGAGACTCGTGCTGGGTTTTCGTGGGGCGGGTCAGTCCAGGCCGCGCAGCAGCTTCGACTGGGCGAAGGCGGCGAGCTGCTGGGTGTTGAACTTGCCCTGCGCGATGTCGCCCACCGCGGTGGCCGCCGAGCGGACCGTGTCGACGGTGTCCGCGAGCTTGCCCACGTTGGAGGCGCCGTTGAACAGGCTGCTGACGCCGGCCAGGGGGCCACCGGCCACCATGGACAGGCCGTTGTCGATGAACTTGTCCGCGAAGGGCTTGGCCAGCTGGCCCAGGCCGAACGGGAGGTTGTCGAGCGCCTTGCCGACGATGTCCTTGAGGGGGCCGGAGATGGCGCTGAGCGCCTTGTCCAGCAGGCCCGAGACGGAGCTAAGCGCCTCGGAGACCTTGCCCACCACATCACTGAGGCCCTTGGCCAGGCCGCTCAGGCCCTGCGCGAGGCCACCCAGGCCGCTCAGGCCCTTGGACAGCCCACCGAGCGCCTTGCCCAGACCGCCCAGCGCGTTGCTGATGCTGTTGGCCGCCTTGCTCGCCGCGTCCGCCGCCTTGCTCGCGGCGTTGCTGGCGCTGTTCGCACCGTTCGTGCCGTTGCTACCACCTGCGCCACTGGAGCCGCCGACAGACATGGGATTTCCTCGGTAGAAATGATTATCCCCATTATCGGAGGAGCACGGAGGAAGTTGCCTCCAAGGTAGGTTCAGAGGCGATCAGGCCCCCGGGGGACGTGCTTGAGGAGGGCCTTGCGGGTCTCCTCGTCGACCTCGACCTGGGACTGGTTCTCGTCGCCGCGGAGGGAGGGCTTGCCCGCACCGGGGGCGGGCTTGGACTCGAAGCCGCTGTAATAGGCCGGCGGGGGGCCCAGGCCGAGCTCGCCCCGGGCGGCGCCCAGGAAGAACTCGCCGACCTCCTCGATGCTGGCGGGCTCGTAACCGGACTGCTTGAGGATTTCGTCGGGGACGACCTGGAGGACGGGCTCCTTCTCCGGGTGCTGGGCGTAGTCGAGGACGAGCTCGACGTAGGCGGCCAGCTCCATGCCCACGGACTTCGCGATGCGCTGGGTGTCGGGGTCCGCGAGCAGCTCGGCGCGGACGTTCTCCACGGGACGCTTGAGGCGGGGCTTGGACTCGGACATGGAATCACTCCAGGCAACGCGGGTGACTCCCGAGGTTAGACGGACCTCGGAGCAAGCTCCAGCCTGTCTGAAATTCCAGCGATTACGACGTCACGGGACGGGGCATGGCCAGGTGGAGGAGCGGATAGGGCCGGCCCTCGCCGTCGGTGGGGCTGCGGCCCGTCTGGACGAAGCCGCAGTGGAGGTAGAAGCCCACGGCGCGGGGGTTCTGCTCGTTGACGTCGACGGTGAGCGGTCCGCGCGTGGAGACGTGGGCGAGGAGTCGTCGTCCCAGTCCGCCGCCCATGACCTGGGGGTCGACGAACAGCATCTCCACGTGGTGTCCGCTCATGCCGATGAAGGCCACGGGCCGCGTGTCCTCACAGGCGACGTGCACCTCGACGGCGGGGAGATAGACGGGCCCGAGCTTGCGGTGGATGTCCTCGAAGTCCGCGTCGATCAGGAAGTCGTGCGTCTTGCGGACCGCGCGGCTCCAGATGTCCACGAGCGCGTCGGTGTCGGAGGGCTGGAAGGGGCGGATGGTCATGGCTCGCGGGGGGACGCGACTCGCCCGGCCTCCTGACATTCAGGGCTGGACGTCGTAGACCTTGCGCACCCGCACCCCACCCCGCTCCAGTTCGACCTCCAGGCGCCGCTGGCTCTTGAGCAGCATGTACGTCTCCATGGCCTTCTCCAGCGAGTCGAGCTGCATGCCATTGATGCGCTGGAGGACGTCCCCGTTCTGGAGGCCGAGCTTCTCGAAGAGCGAGCCCTTCCGGATGGAGAGGACCTTGAAGCCTTGCGCCTTCCCGTCCTTGAACGCCGGCACCATCCGCGCGTCCGACAGCGTCGAGCCTCCCGTCCAGCGGTCGAGCTCCAGATACCGCCCCGGGACTTCGTAGGTGTGCTCGCCCACGCGTCGGATGTCCGCGGCTCCGGTCGAGGGCGGACGCGGCATCGGCGAAGCGGCGCCCGAGGGGCCTCCCCGGTCGATGACCTCCCGTCGCCCCTGGACCGTGACGATGACGCGCTCACGCTCGATGGCGACGACCTCCGAGTCCTGGAGCACATCGCCCACGCGCAGGCTGCGCACCCGCCGACTCTCCAGGTCCTCCACCGACGCGAGCGACCAGTGCGCCTCGCGTGACATCAACGTCCCCACCAGCCTCGCGCGCCGTGCGCCAGGCGGCGGGCCTGCATCTCCCCCGGGGACACCGGGCGTCGGCAGGGCCACTCCCAGCAGCCTCGACAGCGTGTCCTCACTCAGCGGTGCGCGTGCCGCCCCTGGAGTAACCCGGATGGGGCGAGCGCTCGACGCCTCCCAGCCAGGAACAGGCGCGCTGAGATGAAACTCGGTGAACACGTGGACGATGCGCGACAGCAGGAACGCGACCGCGAGGATGAATGCGCCATGCAACCACCACGAGTGCCGCTCCAACCAATGTCTCATCGGGCCCGACCTCCTCCCCTCCAGGGGTGAAGCAGGGACTGAGCAAGCACGAGGCCAGGGGCCTCCGCCGCCTGGACTTCAGAGGGACCCGCGCGGAATCACCGCGCGGCCCGGGACCTCGCGCCCGAACAGGCTGTCACGGGAGCGAGGGGTCTCCGAGACAGAGTGTCACGGTGGACGCTTGTATCAACGTCGCGGTATGGGACGGACTCCACCCCGAGCGGAGTCAGGCATGTTCATCATCTACGGAAGCTCGGCGAAGCAGCAGGAACTCGGGGAGCGTCCCGCCCTCTGCCGGGATTGCCAGCGGGAGACGCCCCACCGACTCCAGCGGCACTACAGCGTCGCCCACGTCTTCTGGTTCCCGCTCTTCTCCCTGAGGACGAAGTACGTCCTCGCCTGCTCCCGCTGCAACCTGCACTCGGAGGTGCCGGAGCAGTCCATCGGCCACGTGCCGACGAAGCCCGTGCTGCACCGCCTGGGAGGTCTCTTCCCCCTCGGCGCGATGCTCTTCTGCTGCGTGGGCTTCCCCGTGGTCGGCGCGGTGACCTCCGCCGTCACCGGCACGCAGGACGGCACGGAGGTCCAGGAAGAGCGCCACGGCTTCGACCAGCGCTTCCACGCCCAGGCCGAGGACCTCGCCCTCCAGGAGGCGCTTCAGTCCGCGTTCGAGGATGCGGGCCACACGTCCATATCCGTCACCGCCGCCTCCGCGGCCGTGAAGGACCAGGGCATCAGGGTCATCACCGCGCGCTCCACCCACCTCAAGAAGGTGAGCAACCCGGACCGCGTGAAGCTCCTCGAGTTGATGCAGCGGACCGCCGACCAGCGCTTCGAGAAGGACGAGGTCTTCGTCGGGCTCCAGGGCAAGCTGCTCTGGGGCGGCTACGCACACCGCCTCCCGGGTGGCGCCTGGCAGCACGTCGTCAAGAGCACCACCACCAGCCCCAAGGCCGCGGCCTTCGAGGCGCTCCTCCAGCTCGAGGCCCAGCAGCCCTCGGAGTCGCCCGACGCGCTCCCGACGCCCGTGGCGGACGACACCGCCCCCTAACGCGCCTGACGCAGCGGCTCGCCAGGAGCCTCGAGTGAGTCCAGGAACGCGAGGATGCGCCGGGCACAGTCCGCCGGGTCCTCCAGCGGGAACAGGTGCCCGCCGGGAGCCTCCTCCAGGCGGACGCCCGGGATGACCCGCCGGGCCTTGGCGAAGGCCGAGGCGGCCAACGTGCGCGTGCGTGCCCCTCGAACGATGAGCGTGGGCACGGAGATGGAGCACAGCGACCGCCACATCCCCTTCGGCGTCGTCTCGAAGACGCGGGCCTCCCACTCCCGCGGGATGGTCAGCTGGAAGCCACCCTCGGGAGCCTCCGTGAGCCCGGAGTTCACATAGTCCTGGAAGCACGCCTCGTCGAAGGCCGCGAACAGCGGCTTCTTGCGATAGACGGTGTAGGCCAGCTCACGCGTGGGCCAGTGCGCGCGACGGCGGCGCGCCAGGCTCGCGGGAGGCACACGGCTTCGCTGTCCGAGCAGCGTCAGCACGTCCAATACCAGCTTGCGCATCCCGGAGAACAGCACCGGGTCCAGGGTGACGACGGCGCGGAAGAGGCTCGGGTCCTTCACGGAGGCGAGCAGCGTCGCCACGCCGCCCATGCTGTGCCCCACGCCGACGATGCCCTCCAGCTTCGCGGCGCGGAGCGCGCCGATGAGGTCGTCCGCCATGTCGTTCCAGTCCCGCATCGACAGCGGATCCGAGCCGGGGACGAGGCACCGTGAGCGCACCGTCACGACGTGGAAGCGAGGCTTCAGCCGCTCGATGAGCTGGCGATAGGTGCCTGGGGGAAATCCGTTGGCGTGCGCCAGGTGCAGCACGGGGCCGGTGCCGCCCCAGTCATCCAGTTGAAGGGCCTCGCTCATGCCCCTCCCGGATATCCCGAACAGCCCCGGTTGTCTGCCTCGACGACAGCTCCCCAGGGTGTCCACGAGATGCAGGCAGGCGGCGGCCCCTCGCGCGCCCGCCCGAGCATCCGGAGAAACAGGACCAGCGCCCCCTGGCGATGTCCATCTTCCAAGACGGAGGAGCCCCGGGTCCATGGACGAGCTCATCAACGAAGCCTGGCTGCACGGCGTGGTGACGCTGCTGGTGCGACTGGTGGAGGTCGCCGCCGCGCTCGTCATCTTCACCGGCGCCGCCATCGGCTTCGTGCGCTTCATCCTGGCGGCGGTCCAGAAGGAGCGGACCGATTCCTTCACCCGAATCCGCCTCACCCTCGGCCGCTTCCTCGCGCTGGGGCTGGAGTTCCAGCTCGGCGCGGACCTGCTGCGCACGGCCGTCGCGCCCACGTGGGAGCAGATCGGCCAGGTCGCCGCGGTGGCCGCCATCCGGACCGCCCTCAATTACTTCCTCGGCCGGGAGATTCGCGACGAGCAGCGACAGGACGCACTCGCGCGGGCGGCCCGCCCCTCCTCGGATGAGGTGCCCCCGCGAGAGCAGCCTCCCCTGCGGCGCCCCCCGGGAGCGGACCCCACGTCCCATCCGCCCCACTGAGCCGGGCCTCAGGCGCCGGTGAGGGTGAGGACCACGGGCCCCGCCGTGGCGGTGACGCCCTCGTCCGTGAAGCATCCGGTGACCTGCGTCTGGGCCAGGACGAGCACCATGAGCACATCGGCTCCAGCGAACCGCCCGCTCGACACGGTGCCGGAGTACGTCACCACCACCTCGCCGAGCGGCCGGGCGGAGACGAGGATGCTCACGCTGACGGTGCTGGTGGTGCCGTCATTCCACGTGAGCGTCGACATGGACTGCGTCGAACCGGCCAGACAGCTCAGCTGCCCCGTTCCACCGCCCTGGAGCGACGCGGACAGGAGCGTCAGCGGCGTACCGACACAGGGGCCGAACGTCCCGCTCACACTCGTCGCGATGGTTTGCGGAGTGTTGGTCATGCCCGGCGAGTACCGCGCCTGGAGCGTACCGGGACAGGTCAACAGCACCGCCTCGGCGCGCGAAGGCGAGGCCCAGCCCAGCGCGACGACGACCCACAGCAGAGACAGACTTCCCCACGCACCACGACACCACGAACGATATGACATGCTTCCTCCCAGGACAGACGTGTTCCGGCTCCCAACGGAGCCTCAGAGCAGCCCGATGAGGGTGATGACGGCCGGACCCGCCGTGGCGGTGACCCCCTCCTCGGTGAAGCACCCCAGGAGGTCCGTCTGGAGGAGGGTCAGCGTCCCCGTCGCGGTGGCGCCCTGGAAGCGGCCCGAGGTCACCGTGCCCGCATAGACAGACACCACCTGTCCCGTCGGCCGGGTGTTGAGGGTCTGCGTCATGGAGAGCGTGCTCACGGTGCCGTCGTTCCACGTCAACGTCAGGTTCGCCGTCGTCGAGCTGGTCAGACAGCTCGTCGTCCCCTGCGCCACGCCGGAATAGTCCGCGGAGAGGATGCCGAGCGGCAATCCCACACACGGACCGAACGTGCCCGTCCCGGAGATGGTCATGAAGCGCGGGGTGTTCGTCATGCCGGGCGAGTAGTTCACCGCCATGGTGCCCGGGCAGTTGAGGGTGACGGGTTCAGCGCTCGCGGGCCCCGCATACAGGACGAGCGCCGCGAGAAGAGAGGACAACGACATCAGCCGCGCGCGAATGGCAGACATGAGGGAGCTCCCAGCCCGCGACAGGCCTGAGCGCGGGGACTCCACACCTAACCCCAATGTCCATCACAACCCATTGCACCCTCGTCCCAGGGGCCACGCTCGCACCTGGGGACCGGGCGGGCCCGCTCACCGCCACTGCGGATGTGCGAGCACGCGTGCTTCGACCTCGGGCGTCAGGCTTCCACCGTGCGGAGCCCGCGACGAGGAGCGCGTCCACCGCTCCACCCACCGCTGCCCCAGCGGCGCCACCAGCGACTCGCGCCGCGTGGAGGCCACCGTCGTCTCACCCTTCGTCCCCGTGGACGAGCCCGCACCCACGAAGAACCCCGCCAGCAGCAGCGTCACCCGCGTGGGCGTCGCCGCGCTGTACGTGAGCAACAGCGCACCCTCGCCGTCCTCGCGGCAGTGCCGACGCACCCGCGCGAGCACGCCCTCCGTCCACATGTCCGGGTTCGACGCGGGAGAGAACGGATCGAAATACACCAGGTCCGCCACCGGCAGCGCCCCGTCCAGGAACGGCACCGCGTCCCCCAGGTGCAGCCGCCAGCGAAGGCCCTCCTCCTCCCACACCCCGTCCCGCATCAGCGTCTCGACGGCCGCGCGGAACGGCTGCAGGAACGGGAAGCCCGCCGCGTCCGCCAGCGCCAGCCGCAGGGGCGCCAGGTCCACCTCGAAGCTCACCACCTCCAGCGCCCGCCTCCGCGCCGCGCCCAGCTCCCGCGCGCACGTCAGCGCCGCCACCGCGTTCGTCGCCGCGCCCAGCCCCACGTCGTGGATGACCAGCTTGGGCCCCGGCTGGGACAGCCGCTCCGCCAGCCTCGGCTGCTCGACGTAGAGCCCCAGCGCTTCCTTCCACGGGCCCACCGACGGGTGCATCACCTCGCCATGGCCCAGGTGCCGCACCGCGCGCGAGCCGTTGCGCAGCGTGACCAGCTCGAAGTCCCCGTCGCGCGGGTTGGCCTCCTGGCTCACCCGACCTCCTTGAGCGTCACGTCGCGCGCCGCCGCCTCTTCCTTCAGGTCCTTCGGCGTGGCGATGGCGGCCTTCAGCTCCCGCGCCACCTGGTCGTACGTGCCGGAGAGGATGCCCTCGCGGATGCGGCCCATCAGCTTCTGGTAGTGCCGCACGTTGTGCACCGACAGGAAGCGCGAGCCCAGGTGGTGCTTGCCGCGCATCAGGTGCTGCAGGTACCCGCGCGTGTAGCGCTTGCACACGTAGCAATCACACTCGGCGTCCAGCGGCTCGTCCGCCAGCCGGTACACGGTGCGGGTGATGCGCACCAGCCCCTGGAACGTGTACGCGTAGCCCTGCTGCGCCATCTTCGTGGGGATGATGCAGTCGAACATGTCCACGCCGCGCAGCACCGCCTCGATGAGGTCCGTCGGCGTGCCCACGCCCATCAGGTAGCGAGGCTTGTCCGCGGGCAGCGACGCGGTGGTGCGCAACGTCATCGTCTCGCGCTCCGCCTTCGTCTCGCCCACCGCCAGCCCGCCGATGGCGAACCCGTCGAACGGCAGCTGCGTCAGGAACGCCGCGCTCTCGTCGCGCAGGTGCGGGAACACGCCGCCCTGGACGATGCCGAACAGCGCCTGCCCGGTGTCCACCTGGTTCTTCGCCGCGAGGCTGCGCACCGCCCAGCGGTGGGTGCGCTCCATCGCCTCGCGCGTGCCCGCCTCGTCCGTGCGCGAGTCGATGCACACGTCCAGCACCATCATGATTTCGGAGTTGATGGACTGCTGCATCGCGATGCTGGACTCGGGGCTGAGCAGCTGCCGGCTGTTGTCGTAGAAGCTGCGGAAGTGCGCGCCCTTCTCCGTGATGAGCCGGTCCTCCGGCAGGGAGAAGATCTGGAACCCGCCCGAGTCCGTCAGCACGCCGCCATCCCACTGCATGAAGGGATGGATGCCGCCGAAGCGCTTGAAGACCTCCGTGCCGGGCCGGAGCATCAGGTGGTAGGTGTTGGCCAGGAGGATGCTGGCCCCGGTCTCCTTCACCTCTTCCATGGCCAGGTGCCGGAAGGCGGCGTGGGTGGCCACCGGCATGAACATGGGCGTGCGGAAGCTGCCGCGCCGGGTGTGGAGGATGCCGGCGCGGGCGCCGGTGGGGTCGGTGGTGACGAGCTCGAAACGGACGGCCATGGGCGGGGCCTTATACCCGCCAATCCCGCCCGACAGTCCATCCCTGTCGCCCGTTCCCCCACCTGCCGGCCGGACGGGGCCCCAAGGCCCCGCCATTCCAGGGCATTTTTCGTCACCTGGCAGGCGTTTCCTCAGGTCACCGCGAGACGGTCCGGAGGCGATTCCACGCTTCCTTGGCCGCTGCGCGTCAATTCCGCTACAACGCCGCCGCCATGTTCAACGTCATCAACGTCTCCAAGGCCTACGGGCCCAAGAAGCTGTTCGAGGAGGTCAACGTGACCTTCTCCCCGGGCCGTCGCTACGGCCTGACCGGTCCCAACGGGGCGGGCAAGTCCACGTTCATGAAGATCCTCGCCGGAGACGAGGAAGCGGACATGGGCAACGTCGTGCGCCCGCGCAAGCTGGGCATCCTGCGCCAGGACCACTTCCGCTACGAGGAGAACCGCGTCCTCGACGTCGTCCTCATGGGCAACAAGCCCCTGTGGGACGCCATGTCGGAGAAGAACCAGCTCTTGGCCAAGTCCGACATCACCGAAGAGGACGGCAACCGGCTGGGTGAGCTGGAGGGCGTCATCGCGGAGGAGGATGGCTACTCGGCGGAGAGCGACGCGGCCACGCTGCTGGCGGGCCTGGGCATCGAGGAGTCGTTCCACGAGGGCCAGATGCGCCAGCTGACGGGCGGCCTCAAGCTGCGCGTGCTGCTCGCCCAGGCGCTGTTCGGCAAGCCCGAGGGGCTGCTGCTCGACGAGCCCACGAACAACCTCGACATCGACTCCATCCGCTGGCTGGAGAACTTCCTGCACGAGTACGAGGGCGTGCTCATCACCATCAGCCACGACCGGCACTTCCTCAACTCCATCTGCACGCACATCGCGGACATCGATTACGAGGCCATCATCCAGTACAACGGTGGCTACGACGACATGGTGCGGCAGAAGGCCCAGCTGCGCACCCGCGTGGAGTCCGAGACGGCGGAGAAGAAGAAGAAGATCGCCCAGCTGCAGGACTTCGTCGCGCGCTTCCACGCCGGCACCCGCGCCTCCCAGGTGCAGAGCCGCATCAAGCAGATCGAGAAGCTCAAGACCGATGACCTGAAGCGCTCCAACATCGCGCGCCCGTTCATCCGCTTCGACCAGAAGGTCGTCAGCGGCAAGCAGACGCTCATGGTGGAGGGCATCAGCAAGTCCTTCGACGGCCAGGCCGTCATCCGGCCCTTCAACGCGCTGGTGTGCAAGGGCGAGAAGGTCTGCGTCATCGGCCGCAACGGCGTGGGCAAGTCCACCCTGGTGCGCATGCTCGCCGGCCAGCTGGAACCGGACACGGGCAAGATCGGCTGGGGCCACCAGGCTTCCGTGGGCTACCTGCCGCAGGACCACCACGGCGTCGTGCGCAAGGGCACCACCTGCTTCGGCTGGCTGCGGGACCTGCACGACAAGCTCACCAACGAGGAGATCTCCGGCGTGCTGGGCCGCATGCTCTTCTCCGGCGAGGAGCGCATGAAGAACACGGACACCCTCTCCGGTGGTGAGACGGTGCGCCTGTTGCTCTCCAAGCTGATGATCATGCAGGACAACGTCCTGGTGCTCGACGAGCCCACCAACCACCTGGACCTGGAGTCCATCTCCGCGCTCGCCGAGGGCCTGCAGAAGTACGAGGGCACCGTCATCGTCGTGACGCACGACCAGGAGCTCATCTCCGAGGTGGCCACGCGCATCTGGTCGCTCCAGGCCGGCCAGGAGGTGCTCGACTTCAACGGCCCCTACTCGGAGTTCCGCGAAAAGCACGCGGACGTCACGGCCCACCGCCGCTGACGCACCGCTTCTTCGAGTCGAAGCGCCGGGGCCCTCACACCCCGGCGCTTGGCCCGCCCCGCGGAGGCTTGATAGAGGCCCGGCCATGGCTGAAGGCCCTTCCCCCGCACCGCAGGCCGCGCTCCTCGCGATGGAGGAGCACCGCACCGCGCTCACCGGACACTGCTACCGGATGCTCGGCTCCATCGCCGAGGCCGAGGACGCCGTCCAGGAGACCTTCGTGCGCGCGCTCGGCCACCTGGAGCACTTCGAGGGGCGCTCCAGCGCGCGCACGTGGCTGTACCGCATCGCCACCCACCGCTGCATCGACGTGCTCCAGGAGCGCGCCCACCGCGTGCGGCCCATGGAGCTGGGGCCGCCGGGCCCGCTGGACGCGCCCCTGGGCGAGCGCCCCGGGGAGGAGTGGCTGGAGCCCGTGCCAGACGCGCTCGTGGTGCCGAGCCACGCCACGCCCGCGGAGCTGGTGATGATGCGCCAGAGCATCCGGCTGGCCTTCGTCGCCGCGCTCCAGCACCTGCCGCCCCGGCAGCGCGCGGCGCTGCTGCTCACGGAGGTGCTGGACTGGTCCGCCGCCGAGGTCGCCGACGCGCTGGAGCTGACGGTGCCCGCCGTCAACAGCGCGCTGCAGCGGGCCCGCGCCACGCTGGCCACCAAGGACGTGAGCACGCCCAGGGCGCCACTGTCAGAGACACAGGCCTCGCTGGTGGACCGGTACGTGGACGCGTTCGAGCGCTACGACATGGCCGCGCTCACCGCCCTGCTCCACCAGGAGGTCAACATGTCCATGCCTCCGCTCGCGCTCTGGGTGCGCGGCCCGGAGCAGGTGGCCCTGTGGATGGAGGGACGGGGCGCGGCGTGCCGGGGCTCGCGGCTGGTGCCTGTGTCCGCCAACGGGGCCCCCGCGTTCGGCCAGTACAAGCCGGGCGGCCCGGACGGGACGCTCACCCCGTGGGCGCTCAACGTGCTCGAAATCGAGGGGGAGCGCATCGTCGGGCTCAACTACTTCCTCGACGCGAAGACGCTCTTCCCGCGCTTCGGGCTGCCCCCCTTCCTGCCGGCGCGCTGAGGGCCCGGGCCTTTTTCTGGGGGGCACCGATGATTCCGGGCCCCCTTGTCCGTCCATGCCAGGGAACCCACCCGAGGTGGAGGCATCCATGGCCATGACCGGCTCGCGCAAGCTCTTCGTCAACCTGCCCGTGAAGGACCTGAAGCGCACGAATGCGTTCTTCACGAAGCTGGGCTTCACGTTCGATGCCCGCTTCTGTGATGACCACGCGACGTGCATGGTGGTCAGCGAAGAGGCCTTCGTGATGCTGCTCACGGAGGCGCGCTTCCAGGACTTCAGCAAGAAGGCCCTGTGCGACACGCGCACGACGGCCGAGGGCATCTTCGCGCTGTCGGCCTCCAGCCGCGAGGACGTGGACCGGATGGTGAGGACGGCGGTGGCGTCCGGCGGCTCGACGGCGGGGGAGCCCCAGGACCACGGCTTCATGTACGGCTGGAGCTTCTTCGACCCGGATGGCCATCACTGGGAGGTCATCCACATGGACCTGAGCGCGCTGCCGCACTGAGGCTCAGCCGGACTGCCCGAGGGAGGGATTGAGCGCGCGGAAGCGGGCCTCCAGCTCCTCGGACATCTGGGCGACGGTGGTGCCCTCCAGGCTCTTCTTCAGCGCGGCCTCCGCGCGGCCGAAGACGCCTTCCAGGTACTCGGCCACGCACGGGCCGATGGTGCAGTCCGGCGCGGGGCCCACGGGGTGACGGCCGAAGAGCTCGCCCTCCTCCACCGACTCGTAGATGTCGCGGAGGGTGATGGCTTCGGGGCTGCGGGCCAGCGTCACGCCGCCCCGCGCGCCGCGCTTCGTCTCGATGAGCCCCGAGCGCGCCAGGTCGCCCAGGAGCCGCCGCACCACGACGGGGTTCGTCTGGATGCTGCGCGCCATGACCTCGGACGTGAGCGGACCCTCCGCCTTCGCCGAGCACTTCGCGAGCATCGCGACGATGTGCGCCGCCATGGTGAATCGGCTGTTCACTCACCCTCCGGGCTGGGATGCAGACACCTCCAGGTTACCTATCGTCCGCCCTGGCGGCGTGCAACCCGGCAAACCCCGGCCCTGGGGCGTCCGCCCGCTTCCGGACGGGCCTCAGCGAGACGTCTTGCGCAGGAAGAAGACGCCCAGCCCCAGGCCGGCGGCCCACTTGGCGGCGGCGGCCAGGGGCGTCTGCCCGAGCTTCGGGGGCGTGTTGGTGACGGGCTGGCCCGTGGCCGGGTCCAGTTGGGGTCGGAAGTCGCGCGAGCCGGGCAGGCCCGCGCCGCCCTCCTCCAGCTCCGTCTTGGTGGCCGTCAGGGCCTTGCCCTGGCCCGGCACGCGCTGGCCCGGCGCCTTCCCCTCCGGAGAGCGCTGCTCGAGGATGGCGTTGATCTCGGCGCCCAACAGGACCACCTGCGAGGACAGCCACATCCACAGGAGGAGCACGATGACGCCGCCGATGGCGCCGTAGTTCACGTCGTACTTGCCGAAGTTGGCCACGTACTTGGAGAAGGCCCAGGACGCGGCCACCCAGATGAGCACGCCCACGACGGAGCCCGGGGTGATGAACCGGAACTTCTGCTTCGCGTTGGGCAGGACGTAATAGAGCACCGCCCACAGGAACATCATCAGCAGGCCCGCCACCGGGAGGCGCAGCCACAGCGCCACGGTGGACACGGGCCCGGGCAGCTTGCTCGCCAGCGCGGGCGTGGCCACCGCCGCCAGCGCCGCGACGATGGCGACCACCGCGGCGATCAGCGTCGTGGAGACAGCGATGAGCCGCAGCTTCCACACCGGCCGCGTCTCCTCGACGCCGTAGGCGGTGTTGAGCGCGTTGATCAACGCGACGATGCCGCCGGACGCCGCCCAGATGGCGCCCACGCCGCCCACCGTGAGCAGGCCCACGGGGTTGCTGCTGGCGAGCGACTCGATGCGCTGGCTCAGGATGGCGGTGACCTCCTTGGGAGCCACCTTGCCCAGCTCCTGGATGAGCACCTGCGCCTGGTTGGGGTCGATGATGACGCCCGCGAGTGACACCAGGAACAGCAGGAACGGGAACAGCGCGAGGATGGCGCGGAACGTCAACGCTCCCGCGACGTCGCCCACGTCATCGCGTTTCCATTCGTCCTTCAGGAGCTTGAAGAACTCCAGCCATCCCATGCCCTTGCCCGGCAAGACCATCGCGCAGTCCTCATCCCATGGAAGTCCCAGGGGATATTGGCCATGCGCGCCCTCGGTGGCGCCCCTGCCCGGAAGGACAGCCTCCTCGCCCGCTCCCCCAGGGAGGACGCCCGCGGGCAGGCATCCAGGGGAGCGCTCGGGAAGGAGGGCGCCTGGCTCAGCCCGCGGAGCGCTGTGCCGCGTCGCCGCTGGAGAGGCGGGCGTGGGCCTGGGCGAGCAGCTCGTAGGAGCGCAGCCGCGCGGTGTGGTCGAAGATCTGCGAGGTGACCATCAGCTCGTCGGGCTGGACCTCCGCGATGAAGGAGCGCAGCCCCTCCTCGACCTGCTGTGGGTTGCCGACGATGGAGCAGGCGAGCATGGACTCCACCTCCGCCAGCTCGTACTCGGTGATGCGCCCGTCCATGCTGTCCACCGGAGGCGGCAGCTGGCCGGGGCGTCCGCGGCGCAGGTTGATGAAGGCCTGCAGGAGTGACGTGAACAGCTTCTGGGCCTCCGGCTCCGTGTCGGCCGCGAAGACGTTGAGGCCGACCATGGCGTAGGGCTTGTCGAGCGCCGCGGAGGGGCGGAAGTTGGCGCGGTACACGCGCAGGGCGGACAAGAGCTGCTGGGGCGCGAAGTGCGAGGCGAACGCGTACGGCAGGCCCATGACGGCGGCGAGCTGAGCGCCGAAGAGGCTGGAGCCGAGGATCCACAGGGGCACCTTGAGCCCCATGCCCGGCACGGCGCGCACGGCCTGTTGGGGTTCGGGGTCCTGGAAGTAGGCCTGGAGTTCGGCGACGTCCTGGGGGAACGCGTCGGAGGTGTCCACGCGGCTGCGGCGCAGGGCGGAGGCGGTGCGTTGGTCGGTGCCGGGGGCGCGGCCCAGGCCCAGGTCGATGCGACCGGGGTACAGGGTTTCGAGCGTGCCGAACTGCTCGGCGATGACGAGGGGCGAGTGATTGGGCAGCATGATGCCGCCGGCGCCCACGCGGATGCTCGAGGTGCCCTGCGCGACATGGCCGATGACGACGGCGGTGGCCGCGCTGGCGATGCCGGTCATGTTGTGGTGCTCGGCCAGCCAGAAGCGCCGGTAGCCCCAGCGCTCCGCGTGCCGGGCCAGGTCCAGCGTGGAGCGCAGGGCGTCCGCCGCGTCGCTGCCCTGGCGGATGGGGGAGAGGTCGAGAACGGAGAAGGGAATCATCGGAGGACCTCAGGGCGCGCACGCGCAACGAGGGACGGGCCCGTCCCTTCCCGGGCGGCGCCATCCCCGGAAAGCCCTTGCGTTAACGCAGGGCGCGCTCCCGTGCACGGGAAACGCAGGAGGGCTCGGACGCCCCCCTCGTCACCGCGTCGTCGGGGGCGACTCGAAGCGGTGGGGGGCGAAGAGCCCGGCCCGCTCGTGGTTGCGCACCCAGGGTCGCTCGCCCTTGTCCAGGGACACCGTCTCCTTCAACAGCCCCTGCTCGTACTCGTAATGCTGCTGGATGCGGTAGGTATCGAAGGGCGCGAAGGAGCTCAGCTCCGGGTGGAACACCAGCTTCGCCTCCCGGAACGCGCGGTCGGTCGTCCCCTCGCCCGGGCCCAGCGTGGAGACCAGCTTCAGCGCCACGTTCCCCGAGGACTCCACCGCCCCCAGGTCGACCCGGAAGAACATCGTCTGCTCACGCGGACCCGCGCTCCCGTCATAGTCCGGGTGCCGCCGACGCAGGTGCTTCACCGACTCCCAGTGGTTCCCGAAGCGACGCTGCTCCACCGTGAACTCGTAGTCGAACGCCGGCACCCGCTTCCATGCCCCCTCCTCGAAGCGCTCCGCCTGCGCCTCGCCCACCCACAACAACGTGACCTCCGGCTCCGGCCCCTTCTCCGCGCGCAAGGGCAACGCGCCCGGAACGGTGCTGGCGCAAGCAAAGGTGAACAGCAACCACGCGACGACGACCCAACGCTTCATGGGAGGCAACCTCTTCGGACTCGATGGCGCGACATGCGCGAGCCCCACCATGCGTCCGCCCTCCCCCCATCAACAATGAGAGGAAACGCAACCCATCGTTGTAGAATCCACAACGATGAACCTCAACCACCTGACCGTCTTCCTCGCGGTGGCACAGACGCGCGGCTACACCCAGGCCGCGAAGCGGCTCGGCGTGGACAAGGGGCACGTGAGCCGGGTGGTCCGCGCGCTCGAGACCGAGCTGGGCGTGGTCCTGCTCACCCGGACCACCCGCGCGGTGGCGCTGACCGTCGCCGGAGAGCAGCTCCTCTCGCGCATCGCCGAGCCCCTCGCCGCGCTCGAATCCGCCACGACCTCGCTGGAGGACCGGCCCGTGACCCCCTCGGGGCTGGTGACGGTGACGACGACGCCGGACCTGGGCCGCACCGTGGTGGCTCCCCTGGTCGCCGCCTTCCGCGCGCGCTACCCGCTGGTCCGGGTGCGGCTCGTCCTGGAGTCCTCCGTGGTGGCGCTCGCGGCGACGCGCTCGGACCTGGCCCTGCGGGTGGGCGCGCTGCGCCCCGGGCCGTACAAGGCACGCAAGCTGGGTACCCTGGAGGCGGGCTTCTTCGCCTCGCCCCGATACCTGGCCTCACGCGGGAGCATGAAGTCCGTGAGCGAGCTGGCCCGGCATGACGGCCTGTGGCCCTCCACCCAACCGGGGCGCAAGAGCTTCGCCGCGAAGAAGGACTCGCCTCCCGCGGCCGTCGAGTGCGAGGACTTCGGCGCCCTGCTGGAGCTGGCCCGGAACGCGGGCGGCGTGGCGCTGTTGCCCACGTTCCTCGCCGCGCGGGACGTGGCGCAGGGAACGCTCGTTCGGGTGCTGTCGGACCTCACCTTCCCCGGCACCCCACTCTCCCTCGTCACCCTCCCCGAGCGGCCCCTCGCGCCCCGCGTGGTCGCGATGCGAGACTTCCTCATCGAGCACGTTCCGACGGCGCTCGCGATGAAGCCCCATTGAGCCTTCGAGCCCCATGTCCGACGAGATCACCCAGCAACAGATGGTGGAGCAGCTCCGCGCGCTCGGCGTGCGCGAGGCGGGCGTGCTCCTGGTCCACACGTCCTTCCGGGCCGTGCGCCCCGTGGAAGGCGGTCCGCTCGGCCTGGTGGCCGCCCTGCGCGCGGCCCTCGGACCTCGCGGGACGTTGGTGATGCCGACGATGACCGATGGCGAGTCCGTCTTCGACCCGCGCTCCACGCCCACCACGGACATGGGCATCACCGCGGAGCTGTTCTGGCGCCAGCCGGGCGTGGTGCGCAGCACGCATCCGGGCGGCTCGTTCGCCGCGGCGGGTCCCCACGCGGTGGAGATCTGCCGTCCCCAGCCCCTGTCTCCGCCGCACGGCCCCGACAGCCCCGTGGGTCAGGTGCACGCGCTGGGTGGACAGGTCCTGCTCCTCGGCGTGACGCACAGCGAGGACACCACGCTGCACCTCGCCGAGTCGCTCGCGGGTGTGCCCTACTCCATCTCCCATCCCTGCGTCGTCGAGGTCGACGGTGTCGCGAGCACGGTGGACATCGCCGAGACGGACCACTGCTGCATCGGCTTCCGACGCGCCGACGCGTGGCTCCTCGCTCGGGGACTGCAACGTGAGGGCAAGGTGGGCCACGCCGACGCGCGACTGGCGGACGCGCGGGACATCGTCGCCGTCGCGCTGGAGCAGCTCGCCTCGGACCCGCTCGTCTTCCTCTGCGGGCCAGACGCCGGCTGCGAGGAGTGCACGCTCGCCCGTGACAGCGTCTCGCGCTGAGTGCCCCGCACCCGGAAGCACGGCGCCCGACGCTCGCGCGCCCGAGTGAGCACAGGCGATCACCCCGGGTGTCGCCGAAGCGACAGGCACCAACTCCCACGCGGAATGCACGTGCCACGCGCGCCCGAGTGACCTCAATAGCTGCGCGCTTCGAAGCGCGTCAGCATTGGGGGAACAAGGATGAAGAAGAATCGTGGGAAGGTCGGCTGGGTGTTCCTGGCCACCAGTCTTGCCATGGCGCAGGGGGCCTGCTCTAAGAGCAAGGACAGCGGCCCGAACATCAACCAGAACCAGACGAAGGACGGCCCCGCGGACCAGGGCCCGGACCTGCCGCGCCTGACGGGCGGCGACAGCACCCGGGGCCAGCAGGTGTTCCGCTTCGAGACCTTCGGCAACGAGGGCTTCTGGACGGACGCGGTGCGCCTGCCCGCGGGCATCGTCGCCGCGCGGCTCACCCCGGTGCAGGCACTGCAGGCGGGCCTCAGCGTCAACGTGGACGCGCTCGATGACGCCACCAAGGCCGCCGTCGCGGCGGAGCTGGCCTCCCAGGGCACCAGCGGTCCGCTGCTCAATGACCCGGCCACCACCGTGGCGCTCATCAACGCCAACGCGGTGATTGGCGTCGTGGTCAAGGACACCAACGGGGACGGCAAGCTGGACGTCGCCAGCGGCGACAAGGTGGGCGTGTCCTGCGCGCTGTGCCACGCCATCACGGATGGCTCGGTGGTGAAGTCGCCGAACAACCTGGGCGGCGGCTCCGTCGGCAAGCAGATCGACGGCCCCACGCCGCACAACCTCAACGTGGGCGGCATCTTCGCGGTGGCGGCCAACACGCGCGCGCTCTACCCGCTCCTCCAGGTGAAGCTGACCGCCAACGGCGACAAGTCCATCGGCCGCGCGCCCTCGGAGCAGGGCCTCACGGAGAAGTCCACGGAGGCGGAGGTCGACGCCTTCGTCAGCAACCCGGCCTTCTACCCGCTGGGCTCGTTCGACGACGCGCCGGACGGCACGGGCGCGCAGCAGCACATCGCGTCGTTCTTCCGCACGGACCTGGCCGCGCCCTGGGGCACGCCCGGCGACATCGCGCGGCTCGAGAACTTCAACAACCTCGTCTACACCGTGCTGCTGGACCTCACGAGCCTGGTGACGCCCGGGGGGCGCACCTTCCTCCAGGCCCTGGGCGGCAAGGCCGCGGGCACCGAGCTGGCGGACGACTACCTGGCCATCCTCAAGGAGACGCAGGTGGTGGGCAAGGGAGGCGTGGTCGGCGAGGGCTTCCCGTACATCACCGCGACGGCCGTCCCCGCCGACCAGGTCGGCACCGAGGCCGCGCCCGTGGGCCTGCGCGTGGACGAGAGCGCGCTGAGGGACCTCAACGCGTACACCGACAGCCTCCAGGCGCCCGCGCCGGTCGCCTTCGACGCCACCCGCGCCGCGCGTGGGCGCGAGCAGTTCACCGCGCGCTGCACCAACTGCCACAACGTGGACCAGAGCAAGCGCGTCCCGTCCTTCATCGTGCCGATGAAGAGCATCTACCCGGGCTACAACCCGACGGTGCTCGCCGAGCGCCCCGTGGAGCCCGGCATCCGGACCATCGCCTTCGCGCCCATCCAGGACGACCCGACCACCATCTTCGACGACAAGACGGTCATCGTGGAGGCCAGCCGCCGCGGTGAGCCGCGTGGCTCCGCCCTGCCCCTGCTGTTGGACCTGGGGCGCAAGGACCGCTTCCTCCACGACAGCGAGGTGGCCGGGCTGGACTCGCTGCTGGACCCCGCGCGCGGCGACAAGGCACCCCACCCCGTCTACGTGCAGGACGCCACGCAGCGGGGTGACCTGGTGGAGTTCCTCAAGAGCCTGTAGCCGCGAGTCCAGCGGGCGTCAGTCGCCTTCCACGTCCCGCTTCAGCTTCGACAGGAGGCCCACCGCCTCCCGTGCATAGGGGGAGATCCACCGCTCGTGGATCTCCTGGAAGGGCGTGACGTCGAGGTAGTTCCAGCGCGTGCGCCCTTCCTTCACCGCGATGACCAGGCCCGCGCGCTCCAGCACCTTCAGGTGCTGCATCACCGTGCACCGGTCCAGCGAGCCCTCGAACCGCTCGCACAGGTCCCCCGTCGTCCGCGGCGCCTCCTTCAACAAGTCCAGCATCGCCCGCCTCCGCGAGTCCGCCAGCGCCTTGAAGATGAGGTCATCCCGCTCCGCCCTCGACATGTTATAATTCTATAACATATTGTCCGGCCGAAACCCAGCGAGAGGAGCAACGAGATGGAGCCCAGGTTCCAGGTGCAGCTGAAGGTCCAGAAGCCGGTGGCGCAGGTGTTCGACGCGGTGGTGGACCCGCGCAAGCTCAGCGGCTACTTCGTCCAGACCGCGAGCGCGCCGCTGGTGGCGGGCACGACGGTGAAGTGGAGCTTCGCGGAGGTACCGGGCGAGCACGACGTCGTCGTCCGCGAGGTGGAGAAGGACGCCCGGCTCGTCTTCGAGTGGGAGGCGGGCCCGGGCGGCTATCAGATTCGGGTGGAGATGCGCTTCACGCCCATCGATGCCGGCAACACCATGGTCCAGATTCGCGAGTCCGGCTGGAAGGACACCCCGGCGGACGTCCAGGCGTCCTACGGCAACTGCGGCGGCTGGATGCACATGATGTCGTGCCTCAAGGCCTACCTCGAGTACGGCATCAACCTGCGCGCGGGCGGAGCGATGTGAGCGGGCCCGTCGCCCGCCCACCCGTCAAGGCGACGACGACAGCGAAGGCAGCACCTGCGCGTCCTTCAGCCGGGGGGCGCGCAGGTCCTTCGGGGACATGAGCGGCTCCGTCACCGGCCAGGGGATGGCGAGGTCCGGGTCGTCCCACGCGATGCAGCGCTCGACCTCCGGCGCGTACAGCGTGGTGCACTTGTAATGGAAGTCCGCGGTGGCGCTCGTCACACAGAAGCCGTGCGCGAAGCCCGGCGGAATCCAGAGCTGCCGGCGGTTCTCCGCGGACAGCTCCACGCCCACCCACCGGCCGAACGTCGGCGAGCCGCGCCGCACGTCCACGGCCACGTCGAACACGCTGCCGGCGAGCACCTGCACCAGCTTCCCCTGCCCCTGCGGCTCCTGAAAGTGCAGACCGCGCAGGGTGCCCTTCGCCGAGCGTGAGTAGTTGTCCTGCACGAAGGGCCCGGGGATGCCGGCGTCCGCGTAGCGCTTCGCGTGGAACAGCTCCATGAAGAAGCCCCGGTCGTCACCGAAGACCTTGGGCTCGAGCAGCAGCAGCTCCGGAATCTCCTGGGGGATGACCTTCACGACACCGCCCCCCGGTTCTCCGCGACGGCCAGCAGGTACTCGCCGTACTCGTTCTTGCGCATCGGCTCGGCGAGCGCCACCAGCTGTTTCGCGTCGATGTAGCCCATCCGGTACGCAATCTCCTCGGGACACGACACCTTGAGGCCCTGCCGCCGCTCGATGACCTCGATGAAGTTGGAGGCCTCCATCAGCGAGCTGTGCGTGCCCGTGTCCAGCCACGCATAGCCGCGCCCCATCAGCTCCACGTCGAGCTGGCCCCGGCGCAGGTACTCGATGTTGACGTCGGTGATCTCCAGCTCGCCGCGCGGGCTCGGCTTGAGCTGCGCGGCGATGTCGAGCACCTGGTTGTCGTAGAAGTACAGCCCGGTGACGGCGTAGCTGGACTTGGGCTTCGCCGGCTTCTCCTCCAGGCTCACCGCGCGGTTCTTCGCGTCCAGCTCGACGACGCCGTAGCGCTGCGGGTCCTTCACGTAATAGCCGAACACGGTGGCGCCAGGGGACGTGCGGCGCGCGGCGTCGCGCACCAGGTTGCTGAGCCCGTGGCCGTAGAAGATGTTGTCGCCCAGGATGAGCGACACCGGGTCCTTGCCCACGAAGTCGCGGCCGATGATGAACGCCTGGGCCAGGCCCTCGGGCCGGGGCTGCTCGGCGTACTCGAAGCGCATGCCCCACTGCGAGCCGTCACCCAAGAGCTCCCGGAAGCGCGGCAGGTCTTGCGGCGTGGAGATGATGAGCACGTCGCGGATGCCCGCCAGCATCAGCGTGCTGAGCGGGTAGTAGATCATCGGCTTGTCGTGCACCGGGAGCAGCTGCTTGCTGACCACGCGGGTCAGCGGATACAGCCGGGTGCCCGAGCCGCCGGCGAGGATGATGCCCTTCATGTCCACCTCTCCACGTCAGTGCCCCCGCGCGGCCTTCCACGTGGCGTGGAAGCGCGCGAGCGACTCGGCCAGCTCCAGGGGCTTCGCCTCGAGCTGGGTGCGAACCTTGTCCGTCCTCAGTCCCCCCTTCAGCGGACGGGGGCTGGGCAACTTCAGCTCCGCCATGCGCGTGGGGACGATGAGCTTCGGGTCGAACCCGAACACCTCGCACAGCGCCCGGCCGTAGGCCACCCGGTCCACCACGGCGGCGCCGCAGGTGTTCCAGACGCCGCCGAGCTTGCGCTCTCCCAGCTCCACCAGCATGGCCGCCACGCTGTCCGCGAGGCTGGGCGAGACGACCTGGTCCTCGAAGAGCTTCGCGGGCTGGCCCTTCTCCAGATTCGTCACCAGCCACGCGCCGAAGTTGAGCCGCCCCTCCACCGGAGGCCAGCCGTACACCACCGCCGTGCGGGCGATGGCGCAGCCGGGCGCGAGCACCCGCGCCGCCTGCTCACCCATGTGCTTGGTCACCGCGTAGACGCCGCGCGGGTTGGGCACGGCGTCCTCGTCATACGGGCCCGCCTCGCCGTCGAAGACGTAGTCGGTGGACACGTGCACCAGGTGCGCCCCGGCCTTGCGAGCGCCCCGCGCGACGAACTCGGTGGCGCGCACGTTGCCCGCGTAGGCGGCCTCCGGGTCCTTCTCGCAGGCGTCCACCTCCGTCATGGAGGCGCAGTGGATGACGACCTCGGGCGCCGCGGCCTCCAGCGCCGAGGCCACCTCCGCCTCGCGCGTCAGGTCCACCGCCGCGTAGCCATACGCGCCGCCGGTGCGACGGGGACCTCGCCCCAGGCCCACCACGGTGTGGCCCCGCTGCTCCAACTGCAGACAGGCGCGGCTGCCCACCAGTCCATTCGAGCCCGTGACGAGCACGCGCATGTCACGCCCTCCCATGGAGGCGGTGCTGGTACTGCGTCTCGAAGTACTGGCGATACGCGCCGCTCATCACGCGTCCCCACCACGCCGGGTGGTCCACGTACCAGCGCACCGTCTGGGCCAGGCCCTCCTCGAAGGTGTGCGCGGGCGTCCAGCCCAGCTCCGCGCGAATCTTCGACGGGTCGATGGCGTATCTCCGGTCATGTCCCGGCCGGTCCTTGACGTACTGGATGAGCGACTCGGGCTTGCCCACCAGGCCGAGGATGGCCTTCACGATGTCGATGTTGCGCCGCTCCGCGCCGCCGCCGATGTTGTAGACCTCGCCCGCGCGGCCCTTCTCCAGCGCGAGCAGCAGCGCCCGGCAGTGGTCCTCCACGTGGAGCCAGTCGCGCACGTTGGCGCCGTCGCCGTACACCGGCAGGGGCTTGTCGTGCAGCGCGTTGACCACCATGAGCGGGATGAGCTTCTCGGGGAACTGGTAGCGGCCGTAGTTGTTCGAGCAGCGCGTCACCACCACGTCCATCTTGAACGTGTGGTGGTAGGCGAGCGCCACCAGGTCCGAGCTCGTCTTGCTGGCCGAGTACGGGCTGGAGGGGTTGAGCGGCGAGGACTCGGTGAAGGCGCCCGTGGGGCCGAGCGAGCCGTAGACCTCGTCGGTGGACACCATGACGAAGCGCTGGATGCCGCGCGCGCGGCTGGCCTCGAGCAGCCGCTGGGTGCCCAACACGTTGGTGGTGACGAAGACCTCGGGGCCGAGGATGGAGCGGTCCACGTGGCTCTCGGCCGCCAGGTGCAGCACGGCGTCGATGGCGTGCACGGACATCAGGTGCTCCACCAGCTCGCGGTTGCCGATGTCGCCGCGGACGAAGACGTGGCGGGGGTCGCCCTCCAGGTCGGAGAGGTTCTCCAGGTTGCCCGCGTACGTCAGCTGGTCGAGATTGAGCACCGTCCAGTCGGGTCGCTCGCGTCGCAGGTACCGCACGAGGTTGGAGCCGATGAAGCCACACCCTCCTGTCACCATTACGTTCATGTGCCGCGGGCCTCGGGTGCTCAGAGAGGGTGCCTGCGTATCGGAGAGGTTCTTGACGGTCAAGGCGCCAGGGGCCTCGGGCTTGTGTGCTCCCCCTCGCGGCGCTAAGGGAGCCTCCGCGTGAGTGAATCCAGACGCAGCCCCCCGACGACGGGTCTCCCGGCGGTCCACCAGCTCCTGCCCCGGCTCGCCTGGGGCGACGCGGTGGGCAACCAGGTGCGCTACCTCCAGGACCTGCTGCGTCGCTGGGGCCACGCGTCGGACATCTACGCCGAGGACTGGGACGACGCCTGCAAGGACCAGGTCCGCCCCGCGCGCGAGTACGCGAAAGACGCCCGCCCGGACTCCCTCCTGCTGGTGCACCACAGCTTCCAGTCGCGGCTGGTGCCGCTCATCGCCCGGGCGCCTGGTCGCAAGGTGCTCGTGTACCACAACGTGACGCCCGCCCGGCTGTTCGAGGGGTTCGAGCGGAAGGTGGCCGCCGCGTGCGACGCGGCCCGGGAGGAGCTGCTGGAGCTGCGGCCGCACATCGAGCGGGCGTTCGGCTACTCGCGCTTCAGCGCGGAGGAGCTGGTGGCCGCGGGCTACGGCTCCGTGGCGACGCTGCCCTTCGCCATCGACTGGAGTGCGTTCGACACGGCCCCGGACCCGGCGCTGCTCGCGGAGCTGGGTGATGGGTGCGCGAACGTCCTCTTCGTGGGACGCGCGGTGCCGAGCAAGAAGGTGGATGACGTGCTGCGCGTCTTCACCGCGTACCAGCGGCTGTACCAACCGAGGAGCCGGCTGGTGGTCGCGGGGTACCTGCATCGGGACGGGGCCTATGGTGCGTATCTGCACGGGCTCAAGGAGGTGCTCGGCGCGGAGCGGGTGCTGTTCCTGGGGCGCGTGAGTCCGGCGCAGCTCTCCGCGTGCTTCAGGACGGCGTCCGCGTACCTGTCGATGAGCCGGCACGAGGGCTTCGGTGTGCCCTTGTTGGAGGCGATGTACCGCGACGTGCCCGTGGTGGCGTATGGGGCCGCGGCGGTTCCGGAGACGATGGGTGGCGCGGGGCTGGCCACACTGACGGATGCGCCGGAAGAGGTGGCGCAGTTGCTCGCCGTGCTGGACCGAAACCCCGCCCTGCGCGCGGAGGTGCTCCAGGGACAGCGCGCCCGGCTGGCTTCGCTCTCGCAGGAGAGCGTGGCCGAGCAGGTGCGCCAGGCGTTCGAGGCGCTGCTCACGGCGCGCCCGGGCGGGCCCGCGCTGGGACACGAGAAGGCTGCTGTCGACGTGGTGTGTCCCGCGTTCACCGTGCGCCCCGAGGACGCCTCGTCGCGACTGGCGCGGCGACTGGTGGAGCGGTTGCCGGGAGCACGGGTGCTGGCGTTGCGGCCTCGGGGACAGGAGGCGTCCACCACGCTGGGGCCCGAGGACGTGGAGGGGGTGGCCGTGTGGCACTTCACGCCGGACCAGCCGGTGGGCCCGGGCCCTGATGCGCTGCCTGGGTCCTCGTCGCTGGAGACCGCGGCGCGCGTGTCCGCGGCGCCGGTGGTGCTGTTGGGAGTGGAGACGTTGGTGGCGCAGGCGCTCCTGCCGCACGTGGGAGCCAGGGCCTGTGGCGCGCATGTTCCGTCGGCGCCGTCGACGGTGTTGGAGCCCGCGCGTCGTCAGTTGGGAGCGCGGCTGGTCGCCATGGAGCCTGCGCATCCGGAGCAGGTCGTGACGGCGTTGGTAGAGGCACTTTCTTCTGCCCGAGGTGGCTCGAATGCGCGCTGAGGACTTGTTGACCCGGGCGCCCTCCGCCGAGACGGTGGCGAGGGAGACCCAGAAGCTTCCGGAGCCCTCGGACGAGGCGAGGGAGTCGCTTCGCCAGGTGCTCGAGGCGTCCGCGAGGCCGGCGGTCACCACGCCCTGGCCCGCGCTGCTCACCGAGGCGCGCGGGAAGATGGACAGTCGCTACGCGGGCCCGGTGACGTCGCACCGCGGCGGCGTGACGGGGCCGGCGCTGGTGCTGGCGAAGCGCGCCTTCCGGCTCGTGTTCCAGCCGTTCATCAACGAGGCGCTGCGCAAGCAGGTGGAGTTCAACGAGTCCATCCTCGATGCGCTGGCGACGATTCACGACGTGCAGCGTGAGCACGCTCGGACCCAGGCCACCTGGCGGCAGGACGTCGAGCGGCGGCTCGCGCGCATCGAGGAGGCCGCGCGCGGTGAGCGGGGCACGACTCCAGCTGGCGATGCAGCACCTCCGCGGTCCTCCGAGCCCCGAGCCTCGGTCTCCGACATCGACACTCCAACGCCCTCCGGCGGAGCGAAGCGTCGTCGTCGCTCGGGTCGGCGGTAGCCCTTTTCTTCCGAGGTCCCCTTGCGCATCTGCCTGGTCTCCCGAGAGCTCTCCCCCTTCTTCGGCGGTGGAATCGGCACCTACGCGTCGCTGATGTGTCGCGCCTTCGCGGAGGCGGGCCATGAGATGCATGTGCTCACCGCGCCCCACGCGGGACTGGAGCGCGCTGGAACGCTGCTGCCCGGCGTCCACGTGCACACCGTCGCACAGGACCTGGCTCCCGGCTTCGCGGGAGCCTTCCCCTTCGCTCCGCTCCGGCACTCGATGAAGGTGTACCTGGCCCTGCGCGAACTGCACGAGCGACATGCTTTCGACTTCATCGAGTTCCCCGAGTACGAGGGCGAGGGCTACTTCGCCCTGCGAGCCCGGCGCACGCTGGGCCACTTCGCCTCCGCCGTGCTCGCAGTGAAGCTGCACACGCCCACCTTCGACGTGCAGCAACTCAACCGCGTCACCACGCTGGACATGGATGCGGCGCAGCAGGAGTACCTCGAGGACACGTGCATCCGGGAAGCGGACCTCTTGCTGTCTCCCACGCGCTCGCTGCTCGACAGGGTGAGCGCGCGACTGAAGCTGGAGACCCGGGGTGTCGTGGTCCCCTACCCCTTCACCGCCCACGACTTCCCACGCCTGCCGCCGCGCCCTCCCCTGGGCCGCCAGCGTGTCCTGTATTTCGGACGCCTGGAGTATCGAAAGGGCGTCCACCTCCTCATCGAGGCCATGCAGTCGCTCTTCGAGCGCGGCGTGGACGCCGAGCTCCAGCTCATCGGCGGCGACACCCAGACGGGCCCCTTCGGGCGCTCGGTGCGCACCTGGCTGGAGCGCCGCGTGGCGCCCGCCTGGAAGGACCGCATCCGCTTCGAGCCCCCACGCTCGCGTCCGGAAGTCGCCGCGGCGCTGGCGGAGGCCACCGTGTGCTGCTTCCCTTCTCTCTGGGAGAACTTCCCCAACGTCTGTCTCGAGGCCATGGCCTCCGGCGCGCTCGTCGTCGGCAGCGACGCAGGCGGCATGGCCGAGCTCATCGAGGACAGTCGCAGCGGCTTGCTCTTCCGCTCGGGTGATGTGGCTCACCTGGCGGCCACGTTGGAGAAGGCGCTCACCACGCCCGCGCTGAGGGAGACCGCACACCGTGAGGCCCCGCTGCGCATCGCCGAGGTCTGCGCTCCCGCGAGCGTCGTGCGTCAGGTGGAAGCAGCAGTGGAGGGCGCGGCGCACGCGCGCAACCGCGTCCTCCCGAAGCTCGCACAGGACAAGTCCGACACGCCTCGCGTATCCATCCTCGTGCCCTACTACAACATGGGGCGCTACCTGCCAGAGACGCTGCGCGCCATCCGCGCGCAGACCTTCACCGACTACGAGATCGTCCTCGTGGATGATGGCTCCACGGACGAGGAGAGCATCGAGTTGCTCGACCGGGTCCAGGCGCCGGACCTGCGCATCATCCGCAAGCAGAATGGCGGCCTGAGCTCTGCTCGCAACGCGGGCCTGAAGGTGGCCCGAGGGCACTACGTCCTCCCGTTGGATCCCGACGACCTCATCGCGCCGACCTTCCTGGAGAAGGCCGTCACGGTGATGGAGGCAACCTCCGGGCTCGGCTACGTCACCTCGCTGGTGACCTACTTCGTCGATGACGCCACGCAGGTGACGGGCGGATGGGCTCCCTGGGGCATGGAGCGTGACGCGCTCTGGGTCGCCAACGTGGCATCCACCTGCACGGCGCTGATGAGGCGTCGCGACGTCGAGGACGTCGGCGGGTACGACGAGTGGCTCACGGGCTACGAGGACTGGGACGTCTTCTGCTCGCTCGCGGAGCGAGGGCTGGGTGGCTCCGTCATCCCGGAGCCCCTGTTCCAGTACCGGCTGCGGCCCGACTCGATGACGCGCACGTCCCTCGTCGGAGATCGTTACCGACTGATGGCCTACCTGTACCAGAAGCACCCGAGTCTCGCGCTCCACCCCGAGCGCTCGCTGCGCATCCTCCAAGGCGAAGCCCACAAGCAGGAGGCGCTGCTGCATGCCCGGCTCGCGGACGCCGCGCCACGCCCCTTGCTGGACAAGGTGGTCGACCGCGTCAATGGAACGCTCAAGCGGTTCGACGTCGTCCACCATGCGCTGCGCGGCGTGGCGACGCGGGTGGTGGGAACCGAGGACACCTCGCGGCCGCTCCGCCAGCAGCTCGTGGACCGGCTGCGGGGTAACAAGCCGCGGCGCTGAACCTCCGCGAGCCCCTGGACTCCCGGGCGGACACGAGCTCGCGTCCGCACCGGGCCGTCTGGCCCCCGCCGCCCGTCAGCGACGGGTGAGGCCCCACTGGCGGGTGGTGTGCACCACCTGCTTCATCCGGGGATGCACGGCGGGCATCCGCTTGAGCGTGCGGTTGACCAGGTCCACCAGGGCATAGCGCATGGGGCGCTCCTCCTCGCCTTCGGGGGTCAGGCCACTGGCGGCGAGCTTGAGCAGGCGGTGTACCACCGGGGCTCGCTTGAGCGCGCTGTTGAGCGTGTCCACCACCCCGTAGCGCAGCGGAGGCTCTCCCACGGCCACCCCGGTACTGGCCACGTCCGTGGAGTGGGCGGTATCCGCCATCTCCGCGAGCAGCAGGAAGGCGCTCAACTGCGAGCCCGCGGGCAGCGGGCGCGGGAGCCCCTGGTGGAGCTGGAACAAGAGCTCCAGGTGCCGGCGCCGGTTGACGCCGGAGATCATCGACCCCTTGCGCCGCCGGTAGTGGAAGTGGAGCGCGTTGGTGACCAGGAAGCGGCTCCCCGAGTGCGCCAGCCGCAGGTACAGGTCCCAATCCTCGTAGCTCGTCAGCGCTTCGTTGTAACGCATGCGCTCGAACAACGAGCGGCGCATCAGCGACGTGGCGCATGCCAAGCGATTGGCAACCATTCCCAGGGACGGACAATCCCCGATGAAGAGCGCGTAGTCGATGAAGCGACGCCGGGCCCGCGCCTCGTCGGAGTCGAAGTAACCCGTCGACGGCACCACGACATCGAACTCCAGGTGCCGCTCCAAGGCCTCTACCGCCATGCGGATGAACGTCGGGCTGATGCAGTCATCCGCATCCAGCGGGAGGATGTAGTCCCCCGTCGCGGCGCCCAGGCCGATGTTGCGCGAGGCGGGGAGCCCCCGGTTGACGGGATTGCGGATGAGCTTCACACCGCTCTCACCGGAGCGGATGGACTCCTCGATGTGATTCAGGACCTCATGGTCGAAGGCCCCCGTGGAGGCATCATCCACGATGATGACCTCAATCTCCGGGTAGCTGCTGTCCGCGACGCTCGCGAGCGTCTCTGGCAGGAAGCGCCCGAGGTTGTGATTCGTGATGAGCACGCTGACCCGCGGCAGCCGCGCGCCCTCGAGCCGCTGGAGCGCTCGTGGTGGGGGAGCTGGCTTCTCCCAGTAAGGCACGTCCGCCGTCCACTCCACGGGGCGCAGCGGTCCCGAGCGCCACGCGCGCTCGATGGCCGCGACGAGCCCCTCCACCGAGCCATCGAAGGTGTGGCAGTTGACGCCATCGACAAAGGGGCTGCCCGGCGCGAAGGCCACGCACCCGGCGTTGAGCACCAGCGTCGCGCCGGCGGCGGAGGCCTCGTACGCGGTGAGATTGAGCGACTCGTAGTCGGAGGGGATGACGACAATGCCCTCGCGCATCATCGCGTCACGGTCCTTGGCCGGCCCGGTGAAGATGAAGCGCTCCCGAAGGCTCTGCGGAATCAACGACTGGATCCACGTGAGGAACGCCGTGTTCGCGACATGGCAGGCCAACACCGCCTTCCCCTGGTACTCGGGGCAGTGACGCATGAACGCCGCCGCGCCTCGAACGAAGAGGTCCGCGCGCTTGAAGTTCTGGACCTTGGTGACGAACAGGAGGTCCGGCTCCCGCTCCCCTCGCACCGGCACGAAGTCCTGCTTCGGCGCCACCGGCGGGAACTCTTGGACGACCTTGTCCAGCCAGCTCTCCGCAAAGCCGTAGTAGGCGCGGTTGAGTTCCGCGACTCCCGGGATGTGGGCCACGACGAGGTCCGCATCCAGCAGCGCCTTGCGCTCCAGTTCGTGGACGCCGAGGTGCTCCTTGGTTGGCAACTGACGTTCGAATGGCGCGAGCATCCCGGACGTCGAATGCAACCGCACCACCATCCGCGCGCCCTGCAGACCACAGCCCAGGAGCTTCTCCTGGATGGAGCAGAAGGCCCAGCCGCGGTAGTCCGGGAACTCGATATCGTCGAAGAGGAGGCCGCGCGCCTCCAGCTGACGCAGCTCGAGCATCAGCTCCATGGATTGGGCGTGGCAGAAGGTGTCGGTGAAGGCGCCCACCGGAGGATAGACGCCGCCCTCGTCGAAGGTCGCCTCCCACTCCGGCCGGGGCGCGCAGCGGTGGGCCTTCACCTTGCCCTGGAAGTAGCGCTCCACGTCGGGCGGCGCCATCGAAGCACTCGAAGGGAGCAAAAGGTGCAGCTCCACGTCCGCGGCGCGCTGGAGCGAGGCCTCGACGAGATTGTGGACGACACGACCAATGCCGCCCGCGGTGAACGGATGGAGTTCGTCGGTGACCAGACAGACGCGACGCGGCCTCATGACTGAACGAACGCCTCCAGGACCCTGACGGCCTCGAGCGTCACGGTCCGCTCGTAGTCCGCCATCATCCCCACCAGTTCCTCGGGCGCTCGCTCACGCATCGACACGAGCTGTTCGAGGGCGGCCGCGACGACCTCCACCGAGTCCACACCGGCAATCTGGGTGAGCCGCTGATAGGGATGCGAGTCCAGCGCCCCCATGCTCAGCGCGCCATGGATGCAGGGAATGCGCAGCGCGAGCGCCTCGAGCCCCGTCATGGGCTGACACTCCGACAGAGAGGCGTTCATGATGATGTCGCAGCGGCGAACCAGGTCGAACATCTCGGCGCGCGAAGGACGCGCGACGTGGTGGACGCGACGTGGCCCCTGGAGCGACTCCGGCATCACGTAGGACGCCGTGACGTAGATGTCGTCGATGCGCGTGGAGGCCTGGCAGGCGAAGAGGTTGGTGTAGAAGTTCTTGCGCCAGTCGTTGGGCGTGGGGATGAGCGCGGCGCGCGTCATGCGGCGCGTCGGGGCGGTGCGCTCGGCGTCCGTCAGCCTCGGGGGCAGGTTGATGACTGTCTGGGGAAAGACGTCCGGCGACAGCAGGTGCATGCCTGGCTTGACGGTGGCCACCGCATCGAAGACGCCGCTTCGCTTGAGGTCGACCAATTGCGAGAAGTAGTCGAGTTCCTGCGTGAAGTGGAACTGCGCCGACGAGCCATGCCACAGCGCCAGGATGCGCACTGACGAGCCGAGCGTCCGGCGCAGCAGCACCGCGAAGTCGCGGGCATTGGGTGAGAACGCGTGCAGGATGACGGTGTCACAGCCACTGCGCTCGACCAGCTCGAGCGAGGCACGCAACTCCCGCTCATCCAGCGTGCGCTCACAGGTGATGGCCAGCTTCTGCCCCGGCATGTAGCCAGCAGCGGCGCGGATGCCGTGCCACTCCTGATGGAAGACATGCATCAGCTTCCCGAACCGGGGCATGACTGCGGACCAGCGCGTGTCGAGCGGTGCGTTGAGGATGAAGCCCGGATGAGAGGTGGGCGGAACATAGGCCGTGGGCGCGTCCGGGAACGCGACCCGCGAGGCCCGCAGGCGCGCCAGGTCATCGGACAGCGCCTGGAGCCGCTGGCGACGCGCGAAGCGCTCGGTCTGCACCGCCAGCCGCTCGGTGAGTTCCTCCACCTTCGCGTCGGCGCTCGTGGCCGCGGCCCCCGACAGGGACTTGCTGGCCCGCTCCGCCCACGCCAGGAACTGGGGCATGGCACGCTCGCGCAGCGCCTCCAGCGTCACTGGCCGCGACTCGTCCCGCGGCGACTCCGGCCCCGTGAGCTGGAAGTAGCGGCGGCCCTCGCCGCCGTGACGCTTGAGCACGTAGACGTCCTGGCCGTCCACCAGGCCGGGCCCGTGGTGCAGGTCCCACCCCTGCGGCAGCGCGTCCGCGAAGGCGTGGAGCCAACCGCCCGGGTGCTGCGAGGCGTCCCACACGCTCGTGGGCACCAGCGGGTTCTCCACCAGCACCAGCACGCCATCCGGCGACAGCAGCCGCCCCAGGCGTTCCAGCAGGCTGGAGATGCGGTCCCCCGGCGTGTGCAGCAGCGTGGCGACACTGAAGACCACGTCGAAGCGGCGCTCGCCCACCGCGGTGAGCGGATCCTCGCCGAAGAAGATGCGATCCTTCGCCAGGTTCGGCGCCTCGCGACGCAGCGGCTCCGTCATGGACTCGGAGGCGTCATACCCATGGTACTGGACGTGCGAGAGACGGGTGACATAGGCGGCGTGACGACCAAAACCACAGCCGAGCTCCAACACGGACAGTGAGCGGTCCAGGCGCTTCTGCTCGGCGCGGATGAGCGTGCTCAGCACCCGCTCCTGCTGACCGTAAATCCTGGCGCCCTGCGCGTCGGCGTTCCCCGCCTCCCACTGCGCGCGGCCGGCGGCCGGCGTCCACAATGGAAGCCCCTTGCTCATTTGCGTCGAGTCCCCGCTGGGGCGCTCGCTCTTGATGTCTTTGTACATAGGCCGTTGAGAATTGACGCCGCCTACATGGACCGAGGGTCCGTTTCCAGCGAAGTTCGGTAAGTCCTGCAACCATTCCCATGACTGGCGGCGCTCAGGCAAGGGACGTGCTGGCAGTGAAGGGTAAAAGCCACGAGGTGCGCCCAGTCGCACGGGCACCTGTCTTATCCGACGCATCCGACGCCCGCCTGGCCCACATCCGAGCGAGCGGGCCGGGCGAGTGCCTCACTTGACGGCGGCGCGAGCGCTCCCGACGTCTGGCGTCAGCAGGTATTCAAGCAGCAGGTCCACCTGTTCCTCCCAGCTCGTGCGGCGCACACGCTCCGCCGCGCGCGCACCGATTCGCGCGCGCAGCGAGGCATCCGTCACGGCCGCGCGCAGCCGCGCGAGCACGCAGCTCGCCGTCGGCGCGGACAGCAGACAGTTCTCCCCGTCCTCCAGCAACCAGTGGTTCGCGGGATTGTCATTGGTCACCACCGTCACGCCACACGCCATCATCTCCAGGGGCAGGTAGGACGGGTGACGGGTGAACATGAAGCACAGACCCACGTCGCATTCCCGGTAGAGCGCCGCCGTGCGCTCCGCGGGCAACACGCCCAGGTTCGTCACCAGCCCGCGGACGCCGTAGGACTCCGGATGCCACTCGGCGCCCGCCGTGACGATGTCCACCGCCGGGCCCAGCTCCCGCTTGAGCCGCGCCAGCGCCGCCAGGCCCAGCTCGAAGCCGTTGCGCTCGTTGCCGGGCCGTCCGTAGAAGAACACCCGCACCGGGCCCTTGCGCGCCGGACGCCGGTCATGGAAGAGCGCCGAGTCCACGGCGGGCTCGAAGGCGAAGCCGTCCATGCCATGCAGCGCCTTCACCGTGTCGCGCAGGCCCGGCGTGTTGAAGATTCCCTGGAGCCCCAGCTGATAGGTCTGCTCCGCGAGCGCGGACTGGGTGCCGGCCGCGAAGAACATCGGCTCGTAGTCCTGCACGAAGTACGCGCGCACCGCCGCGCGCGGGTGGCGCAGCACCTGGTACGCGGACGTCCAGTACGTGGCGATGGCCAGGTCGCACTCGGGCAGCTCCGACAGCGCGGACGCCCCCGCCAGCACGCGGAAGGCCCCCGCCGCGCCGGGGAACACGGTGGCCGCCCTGGCCTCGAAGTCCCCGGGGCTCGCGCCCGGCTTGTCGTAGACGACGAAGTCGCTCTGCACGCCGTGACGCCGCTGCATCAGGTCCGCGAAGCGGAACAGCGTGTGGATGCCCGCGTAGACGTGGCCGAACGCGGGGATGAACCAGGTGGCCGTGCGCACCTTCCCCCGCGCGCGCAGGGCCGAGAGGGCCGCTCCCGCCGACTCGCGGGACGCCGCCGCCTGCTCGGGCGTGAAGTCCAGCTCGCCCAGGTGCTCCACCAGGTGGCGCTGCGCCCGCGCCCGCGCCTCCATGGCCGGGTCCTGCGCGCTGGGCACGTCGTGCGTCAGCGTGCGCAGGGCCAGCGTCTCGCCCGTCTCCGGGTGACGTCGGAGCGAGCAGTCCGTGCCCAGCAGCGAGAGGTTCGGGTTGTAGAACGGGTCTCCGCGCTCCCCCAGCCAGGGCCGGTAGGACACGTAGGACCACCAGTAGTCGGACTCCGGCACGGCGTCCGCGCGGCGACTGGCGGACTCGTGGTGGATGAGGCGCGCGTGCGGCGTGTACACCACGCGCAGGCCGCGCTGGTTGAGCCGCAGGCCGATGTCCACGTCGCTGCCGCAGACCTGGAAGCGCTCGTCGAAGCCGCCCAGGCCCTCGAAGACGTCGCGCCGGAAGATGACGCACGCGCTGGTGACGGACAGCCAGTTGCGCGTCCACTCGGTGTGGCCGAACGGCGTGGAGATGGGGCCGTCCGGCAGCCGCCAGAACGGGTGGCCCGCCATGCCGGTGATTCCCACCACCGCGCCCGCGTGCTGCACCGTGCCCTCGGGGAAGAGCAGCTTGCAGCCCACCGCGCCCACCTCGGGCCGCTGCGCCTGCGACACCAGCTCCGTCAGCCAGCCCGGGTCCACCACCTCCATGTCGTTGTTGAGGAAGAGCAGCAGCTCGCCCGTGGCCTGCTTCGCCGCCCAGTTGTTGATGGCCGGGTAGTTGAAGGGGAAGTCCCAGGTGAGCTTCACCAGCCGGGGGTCCGTCAGCCGCTCCAGGAGCGCGAAGGTCTCCGGCTTCGTGCTGTTGTTGGAGACCAGCAGCACCTCGAAGTGCGGATACGTCGTGCGCGAGAGCAGCCCCGGTACCAGCAGCTCCAGCAAGTCCGGCCGGTCCTTGAACGGGACGATGATGGACACCTTCGGCGTGCCCTTCACCGGATAGCGAACCCGGTACTGCGTGGGCGCGGGGCTGGACACCTCGGCCGCCTCGCCCTTGCGCGCCAGGTGCTCGCGCAGCGCGCGCTCGCCCGCGTCCGTCGCCTTCGAAAGCCCCGCCGCCTGGCTGGAGAACGACGCCGGGTTGGCGCGCCAGTGGTACAAGAGCTGGGGCACATGGCCGATGCCGCGCGCCGCCTCGCTCAGCCGCAGCATCAGGTCGAAGTCCTGCGAGCCGTCGAAGCCCTCGCGCACGCCCCCCACCGCCTCGATCAACCGCCGCCGCGCGAAGAGGAAGTGGCAGACGTAGTTCACCGAGCGCAGCAGGTCCGGAGACCAGTCCGGCTTGAAGAACGGCGCCGTGCGCCGGCCCTCGGAGTCCAGCCGGTCCTCGTCGCTGTAGAGGACCTCGAGCGAGGGCTCCGCTTCCGCCGCGAGCACCATCCGCGCCAGCGCGTGCGGCGCCAGCGTGTCGTCGTGGTCCAGGAAGCCCACCCAGTCGCCCGTCGCCACCGCCAGGCCCGCGTTCGTCGCCCGAGCAATGCCGCCGTTTTGCTCCAACGTCACCACGCGGATGCGCGCGTCCCCCGCCGCCGCCTCGCGCAGCATCCCCGCCACGTGCGGCGCGGTGCTGGCGTCGTCGACGAGCACCCACTCCCACTCCGTGTAGAGCTGCGCCCGCACGCTGTCCGCGCACTCGCGGAAGAAGGACTCGGGCGTGTTGTAGACGGGCGTGACGAGCGTCACCCGGGGCCGCGAGGACAGCGTCCCGAGCGCCTCGCGCGCAGCCTCCAGGTCCGCCGGCTCCCGGCCCGCGCACCAGCCCTCGTAGTCACCCAGCTCCGGGGGACGGGGCGCGGGGGTGCGCGTGCCCAGCACGCCCGCCAGCGCCAGCACCGCCTGCTCGTTGAAGCGCGTCTGCCGACGCAACAGCTCCGTCCACAAGGGCGCCCCCGCGCGCAGCGGGCGCGGCAGGGCCTCGGGCCGCAGCGGGTCATTGTGCTCGACGAGCCCCGCCACCCACCGGGCGCCCGTGGCCTCGTCGGGCGGCGTGGGGCTGGCCGCCGCGACGACGGCCTCCACCATGGCCGCGTTCCAGGCCGACTGTCCCTTGAGCAGCCCCTCCAGCACGGGCCCCGCCGCGGACAGGTACGAGCGCTTGGCGGCCTCCACCACCGAGCCCAGCGCGCCGCCCCGGTGGGAGCGCGCCACCCGCCAGCGCGTCGGGTCCGCCTTGGGCGCCAGCTGTGCGCGAGCCCAGGCCGACACGTCCTCGCGCAGGCCCAGCGCGCGGTGCACCGTGAGGTACTCCAGCACGCGCACCACGGCCTTGTTGAAGTCGGCCTGAGGACGCAGTGACTCGACGTGGAACGGGTGCAGTCCCTCGATGAAGGCGCGCTTGGTCGCCGTCACCACGCGGCCCAGCGTGGCGCGGTGCGAGTCCGGCACCGCGAACTCGTGCGGCACCGCCAGCCGCGAGGCCTCCTGCAGCGGGGACAGCGCGTGCGCCCCCTCCGGCCGGGCCCGGTAGAGCTGCTGGGTGAGCAGCCGCAGCGCGCCCTCCAGCGCCGTCACGTCCTCGCAGGCCCCGGGCAGACACGGGCGGCGCGCCTCCAGCAGCGAGCGCACCACGGCCACCATCCGCGCCAGCTCCCCGGCGCCCGGCGCCGCGTCGGGCGCCTGTGAATCACCGGCGAGCTTCTCCAGCACTGTCTTCACCGCCGTACCGCCTCTCTCGTTCGCGTGCCGGCCGCACGGATACGCCCCCTGACGACTCCCGCCAACCCGAATGACTCAGGGACGGCCGCCACCCGCGAGCGCGGGGGGGAGCTGCACCGCGACGGGCTCCACCACCCAGTGGTGGGCCGGACGGAACACCCCGCGCTCCGCCACCGAGGAGCTCACCTCGAAGGTGCAGCGCTCGCGGGACACCCCTTGCGCCGTGCGTGCCGACACCACACACACGTACGTGCCCGCCAAGAGGCCCAGCCGCTCCAGCACGAAGCGCATCCGCCCCGAGGACGGCAGCTCCTTCGGCAGCGGCACCGACTCCACGCGCGTGCTCGTCTCGTAGAGCGCCCGGCCCTCCGGGGACTGGAGCGACACCTCGAACTCCAGGTCCGCGCACGGCCCCTGGACGGAGAAGTCCACGCAGACCTCCACCGCCACCTCCGGGGACAGCCGCGCCACCTCCGCGCCGCCCGGCGACGTCAGCCGCAGGCCGGACAGGCGCACGGGGCCGTCCTCGACGGGCACGTTGACCTGGGGCAGCGCGCCGCCGTCCTCGGTCAGCGCCGGCGGCGTGAAGGTGGCGGACTGTGCCTCCGCCAGGGCGATGGCCTGCTTGTACTCGGCCACGACGTCCAAGGGGCGGCCCACGCGGCGGATGTAGCCACCGTCGATCCACGCGACCTCGTCACACCACTTCTCCACCGTGCCCAGGTCGTGCGTCACCAGGACGATGGTCTTCCCGCGCTTCTTGAACTCCGTCATCTTCGCGAGGCTCTTCTTGCTGAAGTGCTCGTCGCCCACCGCGAGAATCTCGTCGACGATGAGGATGTCCGGGTCCACGTGCGTGGCCACCGCGAACGCCAGGCGCATGTACATGCCGCTGGAGTACGTGCGCACCGGCTCGTCGATGAACTCGCCCAGCTCGCTGAAGGCGATGATGTCATCCATCCGCTCGCGCACCTCCGTGCGCGACATGCCGAGGATGATGCCGTTGATGAGGATGTTCTCCCGGCCGGAGAAGTCCGGGTGGAAGCCCGCGCCCAGGTCCAGGAGCGCGGAGATGCGGCCGTTGATCTCCATCACCCCCGAGGTGGGCGTGTAGATGCCGGTGATGAGCTTGAGCAGCGTGCTCTTGCCGGAGCCGTTGCGGCCGATGATGGCCACCGTCTTGCCGCGGGGGATGCGCAGGTTGATGCCGCGCAGGGCGGTGATGAGCCCCCCCTCCTTCGGCTTGTTCTTGCCGCGCAACCAGCGCAGCAGCTCGGACTTGAAGGTCGTGTACTCACCCCGGATGGTCCTCTTCCGGAAGCTCTTCACGACATCGCGCAGCACTATGGCGTCGAGGGGTTCCTGCATGGCGACGGCTCAGATGGATTCCGCGAAGTCCTCGCGGCGGGATTCGAAGAGGACGGACGCGCCCCACAGCAGCACCACCGACACGACGGCCAGCGCGGCCAGCGGGCCCGCGTCCGGCAGGCGGTGCTCGTAGAAGATGGCCTGGTACGACAGCATCAAGCTGGCCATGGGGTTGGCCATCAGGATGGTCGTGCGCAGGCTCTCGTCGTGGATGGTGCTCGCCTGGTACAGCACCGGCGTGAGGAAGAACCACATGGTCAGCACGTTGCCGACGATGTGCTGCAGGTCCCGGAACGACACGTTGATGGCCGCGACGATGTACGTGAGCGCCAGCGTGAAGATGAGCTGGATGAGCACCACCAGCGGGAACGCGATGACGTGCCAGGTGGGGTACTGCCCGTAGATGAGCCCCAGGGTCAGCATCAGCGGGAGCGACAGCACGTAGTTGCTCAGGTTCGTCATCACCACCGTGGTCGGCAGCACCTGGGCCGGGAAGCGCACCTTCGTCATCAGGTCGCGCCGGTCACTGATGGCGCTGGCGCCCGCCGTCAGCGACGAGGTGAACCAGATCCACGGCAGCAGCCCCACGAACATGAAGTACGGGTAGTTGGGGATGTTCTGCCGCATCACCATGGTGAAGAGCAGCGCGTACACCAACATGTGCAGCGTGGGATTCAGGAACGTCCAGAGGAAGCCCAGGAACGAGCCGCGGTAGCGGGCCTTGAGCTCACGCTGGACGAGGCTGAGGAGCAGGCCTCGGTATTGGTACAGTTCTCGGACGAGGCGAATCATGAGGGGGCCCTTCATATAGCAGGGCCCGAGTGCGTGCGAGGCAAGCCATACACCCCGCACGATTCCCTCGTGCCCTCTCGCGAAGGGTCGTCTCCCCTCCGTCCAGCCGGCCCTGACGCACGCTCGGCCGTCCCACCCCGCGGGGCCGCCACGCATGCGATGCGAGTCATTGCGTGAGAAAACAAAAAGGCTCCCGGGTTTCCCTGGGAGCCTTCGTTCTGGAGCGGGAAAAGGGATTTGAACCCTCGACCCTCGCCTTGGCAAGGCGATGCTCTACCGCTGAGCTATTCCCGCATCATGGACCGCGACGACATCTCAACCTTCCGGCGCCCGCACCCTTCTCAGGTGAAAACAAAAGGCCCCCTGGTTTCCCAAGGGGCCTTCTTTTGGAGCGGGAAAAGGGATTTGAACCCTCGACCCTCGCCTTGGCAAGGCGATGCTCTACCGCTGAGCTATTCCCGCATCAGGCACCGCTTCAGCCGCGTCGCGTCAGCGCCGCGCCCGAAGTGAGGTGGGGTATACAGAGGCCTCCCAACGGCGTCAAACACTTTTCGCGATCGGCGCCTCGTCTCCCCGCTTCGCGAGCATGGCGAGGAAGGCCCGGAAGTAGACGACCGCGCTCCAGACGGAGAACGCGCCGGACAGGTAGACGAGCACCTTGCCCACGAGGTTGTAGTCCACGGGCGTGCTGAACGAGCCGAGCGTCAGCGGGTGCACGTAGTGGACGCACAGGGAGATGATGCCCACGAGCTGGAGGGAGGTCTTCCACTTCCCCTCCTGGCCGGCGGCGATGACCATGCCCTCGCTGGCCGCGATGGTGCGCAGGCCGCTGACGATGAGCTCGCGGGCGAGCAGGACGATGACGACCCACGCCGCGATGCGTCCGAGCCGCACCATCATCACCAGGGCCGCCATGGCGATGAGCTTGTCGGCCAGGGGGTCCATGAACTTGCCGACCACGGTGATGAGGTTCCACTTGCGCGCCAGGTAGCCGTCGATGACGTCGGTGATGGCGGCGACGGCGAAGACGAGCCCCGCGAACAGGGAGCTGAGCGGGTCCCCGTCGTACATGAGCCAGACGAACGGGGGGATGAGGAAGATGCGCCCCAGCGTCAGCATGTTGGGCAGGTTCCAGAACTCCTGAACCAGCACGCTCGGCTTGCGCTCGGCGCGCCGGCGCGCCCGCTCCTCCCGCTTGCGCTGTTTGCGAATCGCTCGGTCGGTGGCCATGGCGCGCCTTCTAGCGGACCCCAAGGGCGATGAGGGCAAAACCTTCGCCCCCCAGTTCCACCGCCGTGCGCAGCGACTCGCCGGAGGCGGACTTGAGCAGCGGCACCACGCGAGGCGTCAGGTTGCCCTGCCACCCGACCAGGTGTGTCAGCGGCACCGTCACCGGCGCATCCAGGCGCACCGCCACCGAGCGCAGGGGCCCGGGCAGGCTCAGCAGCACCTGCCCCTGACCGCGCAGGTGGACCAGGTCCAGGTCCGGCGCGATGTCGGAGGGCACCCGGCCATTCTCGAACATCACCGGCTCCTCGAAGGCGAAGACGTTCTCGTCCCGGAAGTAGGCGGAGTCCTCGCCCAGGTCCACCGCCAGGAACGTGCGGCGCTCGGAGGGCTCCAGGTGGAGCACGCCCCGGCCCCGGGCGCGCACCATGCGCGAGGCGCCCTCACCGAAGGGCTTGTCCGTCGCCCGGCCCCGGAAGCGCTTCATCTCCGGCTGGAACGCGAGCTGCCCCTCGAGGGCCACCAGGCCGTCCAGCCGGGTGAGCAGCTCCGTCTCCACGGCGATGCGGAAGCGGCCCTCGCCGAGGGCGAAGGGACCACTCCCCCGCTCCGATTCGAGGGCCAGCGAGGGCGCCAGCACCGACAGGAGCGGCGCGGAGGAGGTCGCCTCACGCGTCGGAGCGGGCCGCGCGGCGACCTTGGTGAGCTGCAGCCGGGACAGCGGCACCGAGGAGGTCGCGGCGGAGGTCTCGTCCGAGGTGGGGCCCGTGCCCGCCGTGGCGGAGGAACCCGACGCGAAGGACGTGCTCGAGCCCGTCTGGAGGGACGCGCCCGCCGAGGCCGACGCCCCGTGGATGGGCGGCGAACCCACCGCGGCACCCTGGCTCGCCACGTTCGACGCGCCCGAAGCGGTGACGGCTCCGACCGAGGCGGACGCGACCAAAGAACCGACCGCGCCAGTCGCACCCGGCACACCACCCGCCGAGGACGCTCCCAGCGAGCTACCGACCCCGGACGGGCCTGAACTCCCCGGTGAGCCACCCGCTGCGAACGCTCCCGAGGCGCCACCCGCTCCGGACGCTCCCGAGGAGGAGAGCGCGCCACCGGCCACCGAGGTTCCCGGCGCGCCAGTCGCTCCGGACGACCCCGACGCGGAGAGCGCCCCCCCCGACGTGCCGACAGGGCCAGCGGTCGTGAACGGACTCCCCGCCTCCTCGGGGGACTGCGACGCGGAGGACTCCGACTCACCACCACCGAGCGCGCTCGGCCCCTCGTCCTCGGCGAAGCGGATCTCCTCTTCCTCGGGCTCCGGGGACCGAGCCCGCACGGGGGCAGGACTCTCCACCCGCGCCGCGGGCGGCGGCACGGGCGCGGGCGTGGCGCGGGCGAAGTTCTCCCCGGCGATGGCGCGGGACATCTTCTCCGCCATCGCGTCGCTGCCCGCGAGCAGGAAGTGCTCACGCGCGCGGCCGTACTCTCCCATCTGCGCGAGCGCCAGGCCCAGGTAGTTCTGCGCCTTCTGGTGCTCGGGCGACAGGTCCGTGGCCGTCTCGAACTCGCGCACCGCGCGCTGCAGCGCGTTCGTCTTCAGGTACACCAGGCCCAGGTTGACCCGCAGCGTCGGGTCCACCGGGTTGTCGCGCACGAGCATCTCGTAGAGCTCGGCCGCCCTGTCGAACATGCCGAGCTTGAAGAAGCACAGCCCGAGCAGGTTCTGCGCCTTCTCGTTGCGAGGCTGGAGCTGGTGGGCACGCTCCAGGAAGCTCCTGGCCTCGATGACCTTGTTGGCCGCCAGCAGCTCTCCACCACGCTGGAGCTGTTGGAGGAACTCGTCGTCAGCGGGGCTCGTCTCCGGCCGCCCCTTCACGCGCGTCGTCATTCTGGGATGTGAGCTCGCGGGGTCCGCTCTCGGCGGGTCGCTCGCGCTCCTTGTAGTGGTAGTAGAGCTGGAGCACCTTGCGCACGTACCCCTGCGTCTCTTCGTACGGGGGCACCTTGCCGCCGTAGCGCTTCACCGCGTCCGGGCCCGCGTTGTACGCGGCAATCATCTTCACCATGTCGCCGTCGAACATGTTGGCGAGCACGCGCAGATAGCGCACCCCGCCCTCGATGTTGTCGCGCTCGTCGAAGATGTCCTTCACGTACATGTCCGACGCCGTGGCCGGCATCAACTGCATCAGTCCGCTCGCGCCCTTGTGGCTCAGCGCGTTCTTATTGAAGTTGCTCTCCGCGTGCATGATGGCGCGCACGAGCGCCGTCGGGATGCGGTAGCGCACCGCCGCCGCCGCGATGTGCGGGTCCAGGTCCGGCGGCGTGCGGGAGCGCCCCACCACCGGCCGGCTCTTCGCCGGCGCCTGGGTGAACGCCCCCTTCATCTTCTTCGCGCCCTTGGAGCCCGTCGGCGGCACGTTCGTGTAGACGATGGTCCCGTCCTTCTCCACGTACCGGTAGATGGACTCGGACGCGCCCGCCCAGGACGGGAGGCCCAGCACGGCACAGAGCATGAGCGCGGGAATGGCTCGCATATCGGCCCTCGAACCTTAGACACACGCCGGAAAGTCCTCAAGAAAACGCCTTGTTTCCAGCACTTACAGTCGTTAAGGCTGTTGGCCATGCCCCATCGGTTCGACTTTCTCGTCCTGGGAGGCGGCGTGGCGGGCCTCTCCTTCGCCCTCCAGGCGGCCCGGCATGGCACCGTGGCGGTGCTGACCAAGCGCGAGCGAGGCGAGAGCAACACGGCCTACGCCCAGGGTGGCATCGCCAGCGTGCTGGCCCCCACCGACTCCTTCGACGCCCACATCGAGGACACCCTCGTCGCGGGCGCGGGCCTGTGCCACCGGGACGCGGTGGAGGTCACCGTGCGCGAGGGCCCCGAGCGCGTGCGGGAGCTCGTCACGCTGGGCGCGGAGTTCAACCGGCAGACCTCCGGCGAGTTCGACCTGACGCGCGAGGGCGGCCACTCCGCGCGGCGCATCATCCACTCGGGTGACATCACCGGGCGCGAGGTGCAGCGCGCGCTGCTCGCCAGGTGCGACGAGACGCCCAACATCACCTTCTTCGCCAACACGGCCGCCATCGACCTCATCCTGGACCGGCGCCAGCCCAGGCCCGGCGGCAGCCGCTGCCTGGGCGCGTACGCGCTCCTGGAGAACGGCGGCATCGAGCGGTTCCTCGCGAAGGTGACGGTGCTGGCCACCGGCGGCGCGGGCAAGGTGTACCTGTACACGTCCAACCCGGACGTGGCCACGGGGGACGGCGTCGCCATGGCGTACCGCGCGGGCGCGCAGGTGGCCAACATGGAGTTCTACCAGTTCCACCCCACCTGCCTCTTCCACCCGGAGGCCAAGAGCTTCCTCATCAGCGAGGCCCTGCGCGGCGAGGGCGGCAAGCTGCGACTCAAGGGCGGGCAGACGTTCATGGAGCGCTACCACCCGCTGGGCGCGCTCGCCCCGCGCGACGTGGTGGCGCGCGCCATCGACGCGGAGATGAAGCGCACCGGCGACGAGTGCGTCTACCTGGACATGACGCACATGGGCCGGGCGTTCCTCACCGAGCGCTTCCCCAACATCTACGCCACCTGCAAGGCGTTCAACATCGACATGGCCGTGCAGCCCATCCCCGTCGTCCCCGCGGCCCACTACCAGTGCGGCGGCGTGGTGACGGACCTGCACGGGCGCACGTCGGTGCCGGGCCTGTACGCCATCGGCGAGGTGTCCTGCACGGGACTGCACGGCGCCAACCGGCTCGCGTCCAACTCGCTGCTGGAGGGGCTCGTGTTCGGTCAGCGCGCCGTGAAGGTCGCGGCGGAGGAGCTGGCGTCGCTGCCCACCCCGCGCGAGGACCCGCCGGAGTGGGACCCGGGCAGCGCGGTGGAGTCCGACGAGAGCGTCGTCGTCAGCCACAACTGGGACGAGATCCGCCGGCTCATGTGGAACTACGTGGGCATCGTCCGGACGGACAAGCGGCTGATGCGCGCGCGACGCCGGCTGGAGCTGTTGCGCGAGGAGATTCGTGATTACTACTGGCGCTTCGAGGTGACCCGGGACGTCATCGAGCTGCGCAACATCGCCGATGTGGCCCTGCTCATCGTCGACTGCGCCAGCCGTCGCAAGGAGAGTCGGGGACTGCACTTCACCCTCGACTATCCGCATCCCGATGACCACCACTGGCTGCGAGACACCACCCTTTCCCGGGAGCTGTGAGGGACATGTCCTCCGGACCGCGACACATCCTCGACGCGCCAGGTGGCGGGACTGAGCCTCGCGGCGGAGGCCATCCGTTCGGCACGCCTCCCCCGCCCCAGGCCCCGCAGCCGCGCCCGTGGGTCTGCTACGCCATCATCGGGCTGTGCGTGGCGGTCTTCCTCCTGGAGGAAGCCGGACAGCTGCCGTCCTTCACCGCGCGGCAGCTCCCGCTGGGCGCGCTGTACGGCCCCGCGGTGCAGGAGGGCCAGTACTGGCGGCTGCTCGCGTGCGCGCTGGAGCACGGCGGCATCCTCCACCTCGTCTTCAACATGTCCGTCGTCGTGACGCTGGGCTTCACGCTGGAGCGCGGCATCGGCTCGCTGCGCTTCCTCGGCCTGTCGCTCGTCACGGCACTGGGCTCGTCCGTGTTCTCGCTGCTGTTCAACTTCAACACGCCCATGGTGGGCGCGTCCGGGATGATTCTGGGCTGGGCGGGCGCCATGCTGCCCATCGCCACGCGGCAGGGGCGCCGGGAGCTGGGCATCTGGCTGGTGCAGGTGGCGGTGCTCAGCCTGTTGCCCTTCGTGAGCTGGTCGGGCCACCTGGGCGGCTTCCTCTTCGGCCTGCCGTGCGGCATCGCCCTCCGGCAGGGCCGGCAGGTGTACGCGCTCGCGCTGCCCATCATCCTGTTCCTCTCGGCCCTGGTGGCGCTCTACGCGGCGCACCCCGAGCGGCGCGGAGCCTTCTGACATGTCCGTGCGCAGCGTCTGCGTCTTCTGCGGCTCCAGGCCGGGCACCCGCCCCGAGTACACCGAGGCCGCGCGCGAGCTGGGCACGGAGCTGGGCCGCCGGGGGATGACGCTCGTCTACGGCGGCGCGAGCGTGGGCCTCATGGGCACCGTCGCCGCCGCCACGCTCGCCGCGGGCGGCCAGGTGGTGGGCGTGCTGCCCCACTTCATGGGCGCGCGGGAGATTGCCCACCTGGGCCTCACCGAGCTCATCCGCGTGGACTCCATGCACGAGCGCAAGGCCCTCATGGCCACGCGCGCGGACGCCTTCGTCGCCCTGCCCGGCGGCTTCGGCACCCTGGACGAGCTCTTCGAAATCGTGACGTGGGCGCAGCTGGGCCTGCACCAGAAGCCCATGGGCCTGCTCGACACGCGCGGCTTCTTCCAGCCGCTGGTGGCGCTGTCCAGGCACCTGGCCACCGAGGGCTTCGTCCCCGAATCCCAGGCCCTGCCCTTCGCGGTGGAGGCCTCACCGGCCGGGCTGCTGGAGCGGCTGCAGGCCGGCCCCACGCTCACCGTCACCGAGAAGTGGCTCAAGCGCCCCGAGCAGACCTGATGAGGCGCGAGCTGTCCTGCTACTGCGCGGAGACCTTCATCTCCGCCTGCCCCAGCGAAGAGGCCAGTCGGAAGGTGACGTGCTCGGTGCCCGGCGGAATCACCGGCTGACCGCTGGCCATCACCGTGGGGAACTGCACCTCGTACCCCACCCAGAAGACGTTGGTGTACGGGTAGTAGGCGCGCATCTCCAGGTCCGCGCGGCCCAGGCGGCGGATGCGCACGGGCGTCACCTCACCCGCGGGCGTCACCAGCGCCAGGCGCCAGATGGAGCGACGGAAGTCGAAGTCGAGGTAGCGGTAGTCGTTGACGTGCACGCCCAGGAAGAACTCGTGCACCTGGGACGACTCGGCGCGCTCCTCGGCGAGCAGCTCCGCCACCTTCGCCTCGGGCAGCACCTGGAAGGCCGCCTGCCGCTTCACGCGCGCCTCGCGGAAGGTCCACGTCTGCAGCGTCGCCCCCGCGAACAGGCGCGTGTCGAAGCCGTCGTAGATCTCCTGGTGGCCCGTGTACTTCGCGAGCAACGCCCGGTAACGCGACTCCGCGTTCTCGTCCTTCAGCGTGGGGGCCTGCTCGCCCACGGCGATGGGAGGCAGGGAGGAACAGCCGACCAGCGCTCCCAGCAGCGCTCCCGTCGCGAGCAGCTTCTTCAAGGGATGAAGTCCTTGCGGGTGAACAGCGTGGTGAGTCGGTGGCCCGCGGCCTCCACCGCCTCGCGCCCTCCCTCCAACCGGTCGACCAGGGCGAACGCCCCGAGCACCGTGAGCCCCTCGGCCTGGGCCCGCTCGATGGCCTTCAGCGTGGAGCCGCCCGTCGTCACCACGTCCTCGACGATGGCCACCTTCGCGCCCGTGCCCAGCCCGCTCAGGCCTTCGATCCACTGGCCGGTGCCGTGGCCCTTGGGCTCCTTGCGGACGATGAACGCGGACAGCGGGTAGCTGGAGAGGTAGCCGGTGAGGCTCACCGCCGAGGCGAGCGGATCCGCGCCGAGCGTCAGCCCGCCCACGCCCACCGCCTCCGGGGCCTCGCGGCGGATGGCGTCCAGGAACAGCCGACCGATGAGGAAGTGCCCCTCGGCCAGCAGCGCCGTGCGCTTGCAGTCGATGTAGAAGTCCGACTCCTTGCCGGACGAGAGCACGACGCGGCGACGCTCGAAGGAGCGCTGCGTGAGCAGCTCCAGCAGCCGGGCCCGGTCTCGGGCGAGAGCATCCACCATCACGACAGGCCCTCCAGGTACGCCACCAGCTCCGACGAGTACCGCAACTGCATCAACAGCTCCGCCCGGCGTGACTCGTCCAGCGACGCGAACACGTCCGCCAGCAGCGAGAGGTCCTGGTTGATGGCGCCCAGCCGCTGCGACACGTCCGAGGCCAGCTCGTCGGCGTCGATCTCCTCCTCGACCCCTTCGGGCGCCAGCGACTCGTCCGTGGCGAGCGCCTTGGCGAGCATGTCCGCCACGGCCGCGCTCAACCGCCCCTCGGACTCCAGCTGGTCGCGCTTGGCCTCGAGGACCTCCGGCTCCACCGGCGTGGCGTGGATGGCCTCCGCCAGCGACATGAGGAGCGCGTCCTCGTCCGACAGGTCGGTGTGCACGCGCGCCTGCACCGCGTCGCGCTTGAGGAAGCGCAGCGCCGCCACGCGACGGAACCCGCACACCAGCTGGTAGCGGTCGTTGCCCCGGGGACGCACGTCCACCGGGAACAGCTGCCCCAGCCGCGCGATGTCCGTGGCCAGCCCGGACACGTCCCCCTCGGGCCGCAGCCGGTACGCCGACTCGTCCTCCAGGCGCTCCAGCGGCATCAACACCGTCACCACCCGCCCCGCGAGGCGCTCCTCGGGCGCGGCGAGCAGCTCGGACTCCTCGTCCTCCTCCGCTCCGGACGCCTCGGCCCCGCCCGGGGCCCCCTCAGAGGACGCTGCCTCGGACTCCTCGCCTGGCGCTCCGGTGAAGGACGACGCCGCGGACTCCTGGCCAGGCGCCCCATCGGTGGACGACGCCTCCGCGGACTCCTGGCGGGGAGCGCCCTCGGAGGTCGCGGGCTCCGACGACGCCGCGGACTCGCTGCTCGAGGCCTCCGACGGGGACTTCTCCTGGGACTCTTCCGACGAACCCACCGACGACTCCATGCTCCGCTCGGGCTCGCCCGTGCTGGGCGCGCCTTCGGCGGCGATTGCCTGGGACTCCGGTGAACCGCCTTCCGGCGCCGACGCACCCGCTTCGGGCGCGGGGGAATCGACCGGGGCGGACTCCCCGACGGCTCCCTCTATACGCGACGACTCTGACGGCACGTCGTCCTGGCTCGCGCCATCGCCCCGCGCCGACATCGCCTCGGGCGCGGACGACGAGCCACCCTCCGGAGAACCCGGCATCCCTTCCTCTCCGTCAACCCTGTGCTCGGCGTCCATGGTGGCACCCCTGGTCTGCCCACTGCCGCGCCACCGACTCCGGCGGCGCGGGCTGTGTGCTCTAGCGGGTCTTCTTCTTCACCACGACCTTCTTCTTGGCGCCAGCACCCACCGAGAAGGGCGTTGGCGGCTCGGCAAAAGTCGTCTGCTCCACGGGCGGCGGCGTCGGACGCGTCTCGGCCCGGGGGGGCGGCGGCGGCGGCAGAGGCTTGCTCGAGGGGCGGGCCACCGTCGTGGGCGCCGCGGCGGGCGTCGTGGGACGGGCCGGGGGCGCCGGCGGACGCGCGGGAGGCGTCGGCGGGCGGGCGGGCGTCGTCGTGGTGCGCACGGGGGTCGCCGTCGTCGGCCGCGTCACGGCCGTGGGACGGGCCACCACGGGGCGCTCCGAAGGCAGACGGCCGGGCTCCACGTCACCCATGTCCACGCGGCCGCGGAAGCTGGCGCCGTCCACGATGATGACGCGCGGGGCGTGGATGTCGCCCACCATGCGGCCCTCGCGGGTCAGCTCCACGCTCTCCGTGGCGTTGATGTTGCCCACCACCACGCCGCTGACGATGGCGTTCTTCACCGCCACGTTCGCCTTCACCACACCCGAAGGCTCCACGATGAGGGTGCGGCTGAGCGTCAGCTCTCCCTCCACGCGGCCCCGGACGGTGAGGTCCTCGTCGCCCGTCAACCGGCCGCTGATGAGGATGGAAGGCCCCACCACGGTGTTGTTGACGGCGGTGCTACCGCTCAACTCCTTCGGGGTGGCCACGAATCAGCGCTCCTTCATGTCCATGTCGACGTTGCCCTTGAAGGAGGCACCATCGGCGATGAGGATGCGCGGCGCCTTGATGTCGCCCACCACGCGGCAGTCCGTCTTCAGCTCGACCTTGTCGCTGGCGACGATGTTGCCCGTCACCCGGCCGGCGATCTCCACGTTCTGCGTCTCGATGTCCGCCTCGACGACGCCGCTGCCCTCCACGTAGAGGCTCTCCTTGAGGGAGATCTTCCCCTTCACGGTGCCCTGGATGACCAGGTCCTCGTCTCCGGAAATCTCTCCGTCGATGACGATGCTCGAACCAATGACCGTATTCGCCATGAGTGTTGTCCGCCCTCTCGAAAGGTGTGTGCCGCGTCCGCCCGCGGCGTGAGCTTCAGATGTCGTCCGGCAGCCGGACGTCCATCTCGATGGAGCCGTTGAACACGGCGCCATCCTCGATGACGACGCGCGGCGCCTTGATGTCGCCAGCCACCTTCGCCGAGGCGTTGATGGCCACGCGGGTCGAGGCGTCGATGTTGCCGCTCGCCTCGCCGTTGATGGTCAACTCCTCGGCCCGGATGTCCGCCTGCACCTTCCCGGTGCTCTCGATGGTGAGGTGGTTCTTCAGGGCAATCTGCCCCTCCACCCGCCCCTCGATGACAAGGTCCCCACCACCCGTGAGGTTCCCCTTGATGACGATGCCCTTGCCGATGATGCCCGTTTCACCCGTTGCCATGCGGTGACCTCACCCAGAGCCCGCTCCTCCCGAGGAGCCGAGCGCCTTGATTATGTCAGAGATGCGCGGAGATCCAGCCGGAGATATCCCGGAACACCTCGGCGCGCCCCACCTCGTTGAGCGGCTCGTGCTTCATGCCGGGGTACTCCTTGAACTTCTTGTCCGCCGAGCCCGCCGTCTCGAAGAACACCCGCGCCGCCGCGGGCGCCGCCACCCCGTCCTCCGCGCCGCACAGCACGAACAGCGGGACCTGAATCTTCGGGGCGAGCAACATCGCCTCCGCCTGCGCCTTGGTGGATTCGATGAACCAGCGCGGCGTGGCGATGGACAGGTAGAGCGGATCCTCCCGGGTGGCGCGCTGGACCTCCGTGTCCCGGGTCAGGTCCTCCACCTTGAGCCCGGAGGCGATGCCCAGCCAGGGCACCAGCGCTCCCGCCGCCTTCGCGGCCATCACCTTCACGGCGGGCGGGGTGATCGCCAGCTTGAAGTACGGCCCCGACAGCACCAGCCCGGAGAGGCCCTCCACCTTGCGGGCGCCCACCCAGTGCGCGGCCATCAGCCCGCCGTGGCTGTGGGCCAGGGCGAACGTCTTCGCGCCGCCGGCCGCCGCGCGCACGCGCTCCCAGAACACCTCCAGGTCGTCCACGTAGTGCGGCCACTTCTCCGCGTAGGCGCGGCGTCCCTCCGCGCGCCCGTGGCCGCGGTAGTCGAAGCCGTGCACCGCGAAGCCGTCCGCCACCAGCGCGTCCGTCACGTACTGGTAGCGGCCGAAGTGGTCTCCGTAGCCGTGCACCACCGCGACGTGCGCTCGCGGCTCCGCGTCCGGCAGGTGCGTCTTCCAGAAGAGCCGCGTCCCGTCCCGGCCGGTGAAGTAGCCCTCGTCATGGCGAGCCATAGGCCCAGCAACTTAGCGGCCCGCCGCACCCGTGGATAGCGCCTTGAGCTTGCGCTCCAGGGCCTCGCGCTGGCCCGGGGGCTCGGCGGACTCGGGGTCCAGCGACAACACCTCCAGCGCCCGGCGCCACGCCCCCGCCGCCTCCGGTCCCCGGGCGGCGCGCTGATAGGCGTCCCCCAGGTGCTCGAGGATGACGGGCTCGTCCGGCGCCAGCGTGGAGGCCCGCTCCAGCACCTCCACCGCGCGAGGGTAGTCCCCGCGGCGGAAGTAGACCCACCCCAGCGAGTCCAGGAACGCGCCGTTGTCGGGGCGCAGCTCCAGCGCGCGCAGCACCAGCCGCTCGGCCTCGTCCAGGTGACGTCCGCTCTGCGCCAGCAGGTAGCCCAGGAAGTTGAGCGCGGGCGCGTGGTCCGGCTCCACCTCCAGCACCGCGCGCATGCGCGCCTGCGCGCCCGCCATGTCCCCCTGCCGCTCGAAGGCCGCGCCCATCACGTACTGGAGGGCCGGGTCCTTCGGCATCCGAGCCAGGGCCTCGCGCAGCAGCACCAGCGCCTCCGCCCCCCTTCCCTGCCGCTGCAGCGTGGCGGCCAGCGCGTCGTAGAGCGCCGCGGACTGCTGGCGGGACAGCCCTTCCTTCAGCACGGACTCGGCGCGCGCGGGCGTGCCGCCCCGCTCCAGCGCCCGGGCGTACTGCGCGCGGACCTCCAGGTCATCGGGCGAGTCCTGGAGCGCGGCCCGCAGGAGCGCCAGGGCACGCGGGTGCTGGCCCGACAGCGACAGGCACTTCGCCAGGCGCACCCGCGCGTCGGGGTAGATGTCCGAGCCCTCCGGCACGGAGGCGAAGGCCTTGGCCGCCTCGGGGAAGCGCCGCAGGCGCTCGTGCACCAGGCCCACGTAGTAGGCCAGCCGGGGCTCGCCCTCGCTGGCGCTCCGAGCGGTCTCCAGCACCTGCACGGCGGCGTCCGGCTCGCGCTCGGACAGGTAGCTGAAGGCCACCCGCACCGCCGTCTCCGGCTCACCCGACAGCGACAGGAGCCGGTCGAAGTACGCCCGCGCCCGCACCGGAGAGCCCGCCTTGAGCGCCGAGCGTCCCGCGGCCAGGAGCACCTCCTGGCTGTCCGGCTCGCGCTCCAGCGCCTTCGCCAGCGTCTCCTCGGCCTTGCCTGGACGCCCCGTCTCCTCGTACAGCTTCGCCAGCGTGCCCAGCACCTCCACGTCCCCGGGGTCCCTCGTGGCCGCCTCGGCGAGCAGCCGCTCGGCGCGGGCCGTGTCGCCGCGCTCGGCCAGGGCCAGCCCCAGCCGCCGGTAACCGGAGGCCTCTCCCGGCAGCGCGCGGGACAGGGACTCCACCACCTTCACGGCCTCCCCCGGGGAGCCGGACTCCAGGTAGAGCTGGGCGAGGACCAGGTACGCCTCGGGCTCGCGCGGCTTGAGGGCCACGGCGCGGCGCAGGTGCAGGCGCGCGCGGGTGAAGCGGCCCGACTCCATCAGCACGCGGCCCAGGAGCACGTGCGCCGGGTAGTACGCCGAGGAGCGCTCTACCGCGCGGCGCAGCTCCCGCTCCGCCTTGTCCAGGTCTCCCAGCCGGGCGTACTCCTCCGCCAGCCGGGTGAGCAGCAGCGGGTGGCCGTCATCCGTGGCCAGCGCCAGCCGCAGCGCATCCACCGCCCCCCGGTGGTCTCCGGCGTGGTGGAGCAACCGGGCCCGCAGGTACTGGGTGTAGCTGGCGGACGAGGAGAAGGCCCCGTCGTCCGTGGCCGCCGCGTCCATCGCCTCCCGCATGGCCTCCCGGTCGACGCGGGGACGCCGCGACGCGGGCGCCGCCGCCAGGGCCTGGGGCCCGGACAAGGCGACGAGCAGGACGGCGACGAGGAGGCGGGAGGGGCTCACGCGAGGTGGAAGTCTAGCGCGGCCCCAGCCGCCTTGCAGGGTCTCAGGCCTCCTCGGGAGGCGGCGCGCCCAGCTTCTCGAGCAGCTTCTCCACCGGGTCGCTGTCCTGGCTCACGTCCGCCACCGCCGAGCGGTACTCGGTGTCCGTCGCCTTCTCCACGTCGGGCATCAGGCGGCTGATGACGGCGCGAGCGGCCTCCGCGTTGCACTCGGGCAGGACGACGACGAAGACCCCCGCGCCCAGGTGGGAGATGGCATCCGGGTGGCGCACCCGCTTGCGCATCACGTCCGCGATGTTGTTCGGGACGGGCTCCACGGGCCGGTCGGGCCGCAGCACCGCCAGGCTCAGGGCCCGGTGGTAGCGCCGGCTGCGGGCCAGCTCCTGCTCCAGCCGGAGCAGCAACCCGCGCCGGTCATGCAGCCCCGTGGCCGGGTCGCTCCCGGTGCGGCGCTGGAGCGAGGGCTGGGAGCGCTCCCGCTCCTGCTGCTCGCGCTCACCCTGGCGCAGCTTGAGCGCGCGGTCCGTGCGGTTGAGCAGCTCCACCGCGTTGAACGGCTTGCTCATGTAGTCCACCGCGCCCAGGTTGAGCGAGCGGACCTTCTCCGCGACGCCCTGGTGCGCGGACAGCAGGATGACGGGGATGTGCGCCGTGTCGGAAGACGACTTGAGCGCCATGGCCGCGTCCAGGCCATCCAGCTTGGGCAGGAACACGTCCATGACCACCAGGTCCGGCCGCTGCGCGCGCGCCCGGGCCAGGCCCTCCGCGCCGTCGCGCGCCACCTCCACGCGGTACTTCGAGCGCAGCACCTCCGACAGCACCGCGGCGATCTCGGGCTCGTCCTCCACCACCAGCACGCGCGGCTGCTCCGTCACCGACGACGTGGCGACCACGGGTCGGGGGTTGCGCGGCGCCTCCTGCGCGAGCGGCAGCGTGAAGACGAAGAGGCACCCGTGCTCGGGCGGGCTCTCCGCCCAGATCTCGCCGCCGTGCAGCTCCACGAACTCCTTGCAGATGGCGAGCCCCAGCCCCGTCCCCTTGCCGCCGTGACGGTACCGGTCGAACACCAGGTGCAGCTCGTCCTGGGGGATGCCCACGCCGTCGTCCTGCACGCACACCTTCGCCGCGTCACCGTCCGGACGGCCCAGCCGCCGCGTGGACACGACGACCTCACCCGCGTCGCGCGCGTGGTGGATGGCGTTGGTGATGAGGTTCTGCAGCACCTCGTGCAGCTTCACCTCGTCGCCGATGAGCATCAGGCTGTCGGGGCAGTCCGCGCGCAGGGACACGCCCCGCTCGGCCGCCAATATCTCCAGCTCGTTGACCGCGTCACGGCACAGCTGCGCGACGTCCAGCACACGGGGCTCGATGGACAGCCGCGCCGCCTCGCCCTTGCCCTTCTCCAGGAGCGACTCGACCAGGCCGAGGATCTTCTTGCCCTGGCGGATCATCGCCTCCGCGGACTGCTTCTGCTGCGACTCCAGCGGCCCTTCCAGCAGCAGGCGGCCATGGCCCAGCAGCACCTGGAGCGGCGCGCGCAGGTCGTGGCTCACCACCGCGATGATCTCATCCTTCAGGCGGTTGAGCTCCTTGAGCCGGCGGTTCGCCTCGAGCAGCTCGTGGTAGCGCTCGACGTACGCCAGCTCCAGGTCCTCGCGCTTCTTCTTCACCGCGGTGTGCAGCCGCGCGTTGCGGATGGAGTTGGCCAGCACGCCGGCCACGGCCTGGGTGAACTCCTGCTCGTCGCGGCCGAAGGACGCGTCCATGCGCGACACGCGCAGGAACAGCGCGCCCAGCAGGTCGTCCTGGCAGATGAGCGGCTGCACCAGGATGGACTTCACGCCCAGGGGCACGATGGACGTGCGCACCTCCGCCATGAGCGGATCCCGCTGCGCCTCCTCGATGAGCACCGGCTCGCGCGTCTCCAGCGCGCGGCGCAGCTCCGGATAGCGCGCCACCTCGATGTCGAGCTGCACGAGGCTGGGGTCCTCCTGCGTCGCCACCACCTTGCCCGTGCGCGCGTGGCTGCCCTCCACCAGCACCACCGAGCAGCGGTCCGTCCCGGTGACGCGCCCCACCTTGTCCACCGCGATGCGGAGGATCTCCTCCAGCTCCAGCGAGCTGGTCGCCGCCTGGGTGATCTCCAGCAGCATCCCCATGCGCAGCCGGACGCGCTCCTCGCGGTCCTTCAGCCGTCCCGCCCTGAGCGCGGCCTCCAGCCGGGGCACCACCTCGTCCGCGCCGCGAATCCAGTCATCCACCGCCAGGCGCTTGAAGGCCTCCGCCGACCGGGACTTGCCCAGGTCCACCACCACGGGCAACCGCTGCAGCCGCTCCACCCGACGCAGGGACTCGAGCAGCTCCGCGGCGCGCTTGGCCGTCACCGACAGCAGCACGACCTCGGGTTGCAGCGAGTCCGCCAGCTCCGCCAGCCCGGTGTCCTTCTCGGCCGCCGCGCAGTGGTAGCCGCTGGCGGTCAGCCGCTCCATCAAGGCGTCGCCGGACTCCTTCCCGGCCACCACCAGCACGCGTCCCCGCTGATCCGCCTGCATCTCGACTCTCACAGTGAACCTCGCGCCGCGGCGGCCCTGTGCGGGCGCCACTGGGGAGGCTGCAAAAACCCGTTGAATGCGGAAGGGTTCATGGTTCGGTTTCCGAATCTTGCCGCCGTTCACGTCCGTGGGCCAGAGCGGCGCACGGCCGGTGGCGACCGGGACTGTGAGTGGAGATGCCCGGGCGCCACGCCCATCGTGGCTTCCCACACCCACGCCCCTGGAGCACTTCCACCCCATGTCCCCCACTCCGGGGGCAGAACGGGCGCGCGCCAACACCGCGCGGTGGGAATCCTTCCCACGCCCGCCATGACCTGGCGCCGCTCGTCCGGCCGGACTCCGTCCCTTCGAGCAGCCAACCACCCGTCATCGCAAGCTCCCACCCGTTCCCGTGTGCCCTGGAGTGGTGGAGGACCCGAGGTCCCCACCCACGGGAATCGCCGGGCTATCACGTCATGGGGCCCTGGAGGGCCGCAATCTTCGGGGGCGCGGAGGCCGGGCCGTTTTGCGGATGGGGGAGGATGCCGGGAATGGTGCGAGCGAGGTAGAGTGCGGTGCCATGCTCCACCCTCCCGTGACTCGGCGTGCATGGCGCACCGCCCTCGTACTCGTCTCCAGTCTGGCCATCGCCTGTGGCGACGACCCGCCACCGCCCACGCCGGATCCGCCGCAGGTGGCCCTGACGGTTCCCCAGGGGAACGTCGCGGGCACCAGCCTCAAGCTCATCGCGACCATCGCCGGCTGCGAGAAGGTCAACACGCTCAACCTCTACGACCGGACCACCTTCCTCAAGGCGTTCCCCTCGGGCGGTGGCACCACCAACTTCGAGCTGCTGGCATCGGACATCCCGTACGCCAACCCGCTGGTGGGGCTCGCCGCGAGCCTGTCCCTCACCGCCGAGGTGGTGTGCGACGACGGCCGCAAGAACACGTCCCTGCCCCAGCCGGCCACGTTCTTCCCGGTCTCCCGCGCCAACGATGATCCGCAGGGCCTGCAGGTCTACGCCATGCCGCTGGCCATCGACGGCTCGGGCTCCACGGCGACGTTCCTGAGCTGCGCCAAGACGACCACGGGCGGCATCGAGACCATGTACCGGCACAACGCCTCGGGTGGCGCCGCCGGGACGCTGCAGGCCCCGACGCTCTGCAACGCGTCCACCGTCATCACGCCCCGCAACGCGCAGAGCGGCAAGCGCTGGGTCTACACGCCCGGGTACGGCGCGTTCGCCATCGACCGCGACTTCAAGATGACGGCGCGCACGCCGGTGGACCTGGAGGTCAACGACCTGGTCGTCTTCCCCAACGGCGACGCGTTGATCCGCTCCGTCCAGGGCCTCATCTACCGCATCACCCACGACACCCAGGACGGCCTGAAGATCGGCGTCACGCGCTGGGAGTACCAGCGGGAGATCTCCGTGGGAACCCCCGTCGGCCAGTTGTTGATCCGCGGGGATGGCCGCGTGCTCTTCGCCAGCCACATCGAGTACAGCGAGAACCGCGCGGACATCATCGTCGAGGAGTTGGACGGCGGCACGGACTCGGCGGGCGGGACGCTGCAGGCCACGCACATCATCCGGCAGCTCTTCACGTCGAACACCGCCACGCCGCGCCCGGTGGGGCAGTTCAGCAGCGACGGCAGCATCCTCTACCTGGGCTTCGCGCTGCCCGAGGACAAGTCGCAGGTCCTCGCCTGTGTCGCGAACCTGGAGGGCTGCGAGGGCAACGCGTCGAAGTGGGCCACGGGCGTGCTCACCGGAAAGGTGCAGCAGATCGCCACCTACGCCAACGGCAGCCGGGTGGCCGCGGCGACCACGCAGCGCGTGTGGCTGCTGGATTCGAACACCGGCACCATCCGCAACCGGGAGCTGCGCTCGGTGGACGCCAACGGCGCGCTCCACGTGAAGTACCTGCTGCCCGCGAACCCGACCTCGGACCTGTTCTTCCTGAACGCCCCCGCGGCCCAGGGTTCGACGGCGACGCTGCCGGTGGAGCTGGTGGGCGTGGACCAGACGCTGGGGAGCTCGGCCGAGGGCCGTGAGCTCTTCCGCTACCAGGTCTCCGTCTCCATGGGCGCGGCCTTCGACGACAGCGGCCGGCTCTGGATGCGCACCAACCAGAAGCTGCTCGAGCTGCAGACGTCGTCGCAGTACCGCAGCGCCCGGCCGTAGCCGAAGGCCACCGGGAAGGGCGAGCCCTCCGGCCGCCCTTCCCTCCGTGCCGCGTCAGGGCCGCTCGGCGACGAGCAGCGCCTCCACGTTGCCCGCCGGCCCTGGCACGGGCGAGTCCATGACGCCGCGAACGGTCAGCCCCTGCTCGCGCACGAAGGCCGTCACGGTGTCGATGGCGTCCTGCCGCGCGGCGGGGTCTCGCACCACGCCTCCCTTGCCGACGCGGTCCGGGCCCACCTCGAACTGGGGCTTCACCAGCGCGGCCAGGACACCGCCCGGCTCCAGGAAGGGCAGCACCGAGGGAAGCACCTGGGTGAGCGAGATGAAGCTCACGTCGATGACGACGACGCCCACCTTCTCCGGCAGGTCCTCCTCCGTCAGGTAGCGCGCGTTGACGCGCTCACGGGAGCGCACGCGCGGGTCCTTGCGGAGCTTCTCGTGGAGCTGGCCGTAGCCCACGTCGATGGCGTGCACCCGCACCGCGCCATGCTGGAGCAGGCAGTCGGTGAAGCCGCCCGTGCTCGCGCCGATGTCCGCGCCCACCTTGCCGCGGACATCCAGGCCGAAGTGGTCGATGGCGCCCTTGAGCTTGAGCCCACCGCGCGAGACGTACGGCAGCACCTCGCCCTTGAGGCGCAGCTCCGCCTCCACGGGGATGAGGGAGCCGGGCTTGTCCACGCGCTGGTCATCCACGACAACCTGGCCCGCGAGGATGAGCGCCTGGGCCTTGGTGCGCGACTCCGCCAGCCCCCGCTCCACCACCAGCACGTCCACCCGCTCCTTGCGAGGCTTCATCGTCATGTGCCCTCCAGGAGCGCCCGGCCCGCGCGTCGCAAGCCCTCCGCGTCCAGCCCCATCTCCGCGCGCTGCACCCGCGCATCGCCATGGGGGACGAATTCGTCCGGCATGCCCACGAGCCGCACGCGCTGGGACACGCCCTTGTCGGCGAGCAGCTCCAACACCGCGCTCCCCAGCCCTCCGCGCACCGTGCCCTCCTCCGCCACCACCAGCGGCCCCTGACGCGCGGCCTCCAGGAGCGCGCCCTCGTCCAGCGGCGACAGCTCCCGCGCGTCGAGCACGTTCCATCGCGGCTCGTGTCGCGCCGCCTCGAGCGCGGAGAGCGCCAACGGCCCGAGCGTCACCAACGTCAGCTCCGGCTGCGTCGCTCGCACGAGCCACCGGGCGCCCTGGACCGGCGCCTCGCCCACGTGCACCTCGGCAGGCAGCGCAGGCAGCGTGCCGCGAGGGAAGCGGAGCACGGAGGGCAGCGGCGAGGCGAGCGCGGTCTGCAGCATGGGCGCGAAGTCCTCGCCCACCACGGGGGACCATAGCTGGAGCCCGGGCAGCGGGCGCAGCGAGGACACGTCGTACGTGCCCTGGTGCGTGGCCCCATCCGCGCCGACGAGCCCCGCGCGGTCCACCGCGAAGACGACGGGCAGGCCCGGAAGACACACGTCGTGGATGATCTGGTCGTACGCGCGCTGGAGGAACGTGGAGTAGATGCAGCACACGGGGCGAGCCCCCGCGGCGGCGAGCCCCGCGCAGAACGTCACCGCGTGCTGCTCGGCGATGCCCACGTCGTGCACGCGGTCCGGGAAGCGGGCCTTGAGCGCATTGAGCGCCGAGCCCTCCAGCATCGCGGGCGTCACCGCGACGACGCGGGAGTCACGCGCCATCGCGTCCTCCAGCGCCGAGGCCAAGGCCTCGCTGTACGTGCGATGCCCTCCGCGCGAGCGCACCAGCTTGCCGTCGCGCCACTCGTAGGGCCCCATCGCGTGCCCACGCGTCTGGGCATCCGCCTCGGCCGGAGGGAACCCCTTCCCCTTGAGCGTCAGCGCGTGCACCACCACGGGGCGCATGGACGCACGCGCCTCGCGCAGCGCGTGTGTCAGCGCGCCCAGGTCGTGCCCATCCACGGGGCCCAGGTACGTGAAGCCCAGTCCCTGGAAGAAGTCCCGCGCGCCGCGCGTGCGCAGGAGCGAGGGAATGGCGCCCACGTTCGCGCTGATGGACATCTGGTTGTCGTTGAGCACCACCACGAGCGGCAGGTGGCTGCCTCCCGCGTTGTTGAGCCCCTCGAACGTCAAGCCGCCGGTGAGCCCTCCATCCCCGAGCACCGCCACCACGTGGCCCCGGTGCCCCAGCATCCTCCGCCCCTCGAGCACCCCCAGCGCCGCCGACACCGCGGTGCAGGAGTGTCCCGCGAGCAGCGCGTCATGCGGGCTCTCGCGCGGGTCCAGGAAGGGCGCCACGCCGCCGGCCTGCCGCAGCGTGTGCATCTGCTCGCGCCGGCCCGTGAGCAGCTTGTGCGCGTACGTCTGGTGCCCCACGTCGAAGAGGATCGCGTCCGTGGGCGAGTGGAAGACCCGGTGCAGCGCGACGATGAGCTCCACCGCGCCCAGCGAGGCGCCCAGGTGGCCACCCACGCGGCCGCAGATGGAGATGATCTCCTCCCGCAGCTCCGTGCACAGCTGGGGCAGCTCCGCTTCGGGAAGCGCCCGCAGGTCCGTCGGCGAGGCGATGCGGCTCAGGACCTCCGCCGTCAAAGCTTCCGCTCCACCACATACCGCGCGAGCGCCGCCAGGGGCCCATCCTCACCCTCGAGCGGCCGCACCGCCTCCACCGCCAGCCGCACCTGCTCGTCGGCCAGACGGCGCGACTCCTCCAGGCCCACCACGGCCGGGAAGGTGAAGCGTCCCGCGTCGGCGTCCGCGCCCACGGGCTTGCCCAGCTGCTCCCGCGTCGACGTCACGTCCAGCACGTCGTCGGCGATCTGGAACGCCAGACCCACCGCGTCGCCGTACATCTGCGCGCGCACGAGCGCCTCCGCGTCGCCTCCACCCGCGAGCACGCCCATGCGGCATGCCGCGCGAATGAGCGCTCCCGTCTTGAGCCGGTGCATGCGCACCAGGTAGTCCAGGTTCGCGGGTCGGTCCTCGGCGGTGTCCAGCACCTGGCCGCCCACCATGCCCGCGGCGCCCGACGCCACCGCCAGCTCGCGGCACAGCGCGCCCCGCACGGGCTCCGGCCCGTCGGCGAGCAGTCCGAAGGCATCCGTCAGCAGGCTGTCGCCCGCGAGGATGGCCATCGCCTCACCGTAGACCTTGTGGTTCGTCGGCCGGCCGCGACGGAAGTCGTCGTCGTCCATGGCCGGCAGGTCGTCATGCACCAGCGAGTACGTGTGCACGAACTCCAGCGAGCACGCCGCGTCCGCCGCCAGCGCCGACACGAGCGAGGCTTGCGCCACGGTGTCCGCGAAGGTGAGGCAGAGCACGGGCCGCAGCCGCTTGCCGCCCGCGAGCAGCGAGTAGCGCATGGACTCCACCAACCGGGGAGGAGCCCCCGAGGAGGCGAGCCGGTCCGCGCGCACGAGCAACAGCGACTCCACCCGAGCCTGCTGGGTCCGCAGGAAGGCATCCAGGTCGAACTGAGCCATGAATCGATACTCCTCTGCTGGATGAGCGCTAGGGCGCGGCCGGGGTCACCAGCTCACGGATGCGTCGGACGAGCTTGTCCGTATCCAGCGGCTTGACGAAATAGTCCGCGGCGCCGACCTCGCGACCGCGCTTCTTGTCCTCCGAGTCCCCACGCCCGCTGATGAAGATGATGGGGATGTCCCGGAAGTGCTCGTTCTTCTTCACCGCCTTGCACAGCTCGAAGCCGTCGATCCAGGACATGTTCACGTCCAGGAGGATGGCCTGCGGCCGGTGCAGCTGCAGCGACGCGATGAGCCGCAGCCCGTTGGCCGCCAGCGTCACCTCGAAGCCCTCGTCCTCCAGGGCCGCCGCGAGCAGCTCCCGCGTGTCGCGGTCATCGTCGACGATGGTGATCTTCGGCTTCGACATGCCCGAGCGCGCGTCCCGCACGACCTAGAACGGGACGTCATCCTCGGGTGGAGGTCGCGGTGCGGGCGCCCGGGGGGCCGCCGCCTGCGCCGGAGGTCGGGCCGCCACCGACAGCGGCGCCACCACGTCGTTGCCGTCCTCGTCCTGGAGGAGCTGCTCGATTCGCTGCTCCGCCTCGGTGAGCAGCTTCTCACCCCGACGTACCAGCCGGATGCCCTCCTCGAACGCCTTGAGCGAATCCTCCAGCGACAGGTTGCCGCTCTCCAGCCGGCCCACCGTCTCCTCGAGACGGCTCACGACGTCCCCGTACTGACCGGGAACCTCGGCCTCACCTGCCTTGTCCGCCTTGGACGCCTTGTCCGCCTTCGCCACAGCCTTCCACCTCCCCGTTCGGGGCGCGGGACTCTAGAGGGTGGCCCGTTAGCAGTCCACCGGCCCTTTTACCGATGTCACGGTGGCTTCGACTTCTTCACACCCGCCGAGTGTCCTCGCCCCATTCGCCGCGAGCTTGATGCCCAGCTTCTCCCCCACCTCGACATCCGCGACGGAGCGCACCACGCCCCCGTCGCGCTGACGGAACACCACCGAATAGCCGCGTGACATCACCTTCAACGGGCTCATCGCGTCCAGTCGTCCCTCCAGACGCTGGAAACGCCGCTGCGCGTCCGCCAGCGTCCCCTGCTGCAGCGCTCGCAGCCGTGCCTGGTGCGCGGCCAGACGGGCGCGCTCCTTCGCCACGAGCGCCACCGGCGAGGCCCGCTCCAGCCCCAACCGCGCCGCGGACAGCGAGGCCTGCCGCGTCGCCACGCCCGCGCGCGCCGCCTCCGCCAGCCGCATGGCCAGCTTCAACAGGTGCGCGCGCTGCTCGCCCAGCCGAGCCTGCGGGCGCGCGCGCTGCAGCCGCTCCGTCAGCGCGCGCAGCGAGTCCCGCCGCTCGCGCACCGCGGGCCGCAGCACCCGCATCATCGCCTCCACCTGCTCGGACAGGTGCAGCCGCTGGTGGTTGAGGGCCCGCCGCGGGTCCTCCAGGCGCGAGGCGAGCTGTCCCTGACGCTCGCGCAGCTCCAACACCCGGCGCTCCGTGGCCCGCCGCAGCCGCCCGGCCTGCGTCGCGAGCGACAGCTCCAGGTCCGCCAGCACCGGCGCCAGCCGCTCCGCCGCCGCGCTGGGCGTGGCCGCGCGCCAGTCCGCCACGAAGTCGGCGATGGTGAAGTCGATTTCGTGACCGATGGCGGACACCACCGGCACGGGCGAGGCGAAGATGGCGCGCGCCACCTCCTCCTCGTTGAACGTCCAGAGGTCCTCCACCGAACCTCCGCCGCGCGTCACCACGATGACGTCCACGTCGGAGCGGGAGAGCCGCGCGATCGCCCGCGCCACCTCGGGCGCGGAGCCCTCGCCCTGCACGCGCGCGTCCGCCAGCAGGACGCTCAGCCGGGGGTTGCGCGAGTGGAGCACGCGCAGGAAGTCCTGGAACGCGGCGCCCGTGCGGCTCGTCACCACGCCGATGCGCCGGGGAAGGAAGGGCAACGGCCGGGGCGCCCGCACGCGGCGGTCGCCGATGAGGCCCTCCGCCGCGAGCCGCGCCTTGAGCTGCTCGAAGGCCAGCGCCAGCGCGCCCTCGCCCACCGGCTCCAGCCGCGTGACGATGAGGCTGTAGCGGCCCTGCGGCTCGTACAGGTCGACGCTGCCCTCGGCCAGCACCTCCATGCCGTCGCGCAGCGCGAAGCGCATCCGCCCCGCCATCGACGCCCAGACCTTCGCGTCGATGGAGGCGACGGTGTCCTTCAGCGAGAAGTACCAGTGGCCCCGCGCGTTCGCCCCGCGAAAGCCCGTCACCTCACCGCGCACGATGACGCGCGCGAAGCGGGACTCAATCGTCTGCTTGAGCTGCCGCGTGAGCTCTCCCACGGAGAGCACCGAGCGCTCGGGCTTCGGAGGCGCCGAGGGAGCGCCCTCCAACGGACCCAACAGCCCGGTGCCGTCCGCGTCCACAGGAGGAGGCGGCGGCGCCTTGCGCGGCAGCGCCACCACCTTGGGCACGGCGGCCACGGCGGGCTCCACCGGCGCGAGCGTCCCGAACAAGTCCCCCTGGAATCCCGACGCGGCGGACGGCGGAACCTCGCCGCCCGCGCCCTTGCGCTTCTTCATCGCGAGAGCTTCTCGACCCAGGTCTTCGCCTTGTCGTGGTACTCGTCGTCCGGGGGCGTCATCGCCACCACGTCCTTGAACTTCGGCAGCGCGTCCTCGGGGTTGCCGTCCTTCATCGCGTAGGCCAGGAAGTACAGCTCCTTCGCCTTCGCCTTCAGCTCGCTGATGATGTTGGACGCGCCCGCGTGGCCCGGGTCCGCCTGCAGCGCGCGGCGCGCGTACTCCATGGCGCGCGCCCACTGGCCAGCGGCCTTCGCGCCCGTGGCGCTCTTGTAGAAGATGGTCGCCGCGCGGGTACCCGCGTTGCGCGCCATCTTGCTCGTGCGCCCGTCGGTGATGTCCTTGTCCAGCGCCATCAGCTTCGTCAGGCCCTTGGCGTCCAGGTCCTCCAGCCGCTTGTACAGGTTGCTGAACTCCGACATCTGTCCGAGCAGCTTCTTGCACTGCGGCGCCTTCGACATGCAGGCGTTGAGGATGGCCACCGCGCCGGACATGTCGCCGTCGACGAAGCGCTGCACCGCGGGCTCCCACGGCTTGGGCGCGGGTCCGACGATGACGGGCTTGGGCGCGTCACGCACGGCGATGGCCTGCACCGCCTGCTCGTTGATGAGCTTGGCGTCGCGGTGGTCCGGGTACGCCTTGAGCACGTCGTCGGTGATGAACTTGGCCTGGTCCAGCTGGTTGGTGTCCAGCGCCTTGCGCGCCTCCACCGAGCGCTTGTCGGCCAGGTCCTTCAGCTCGCGCTTGGCGGCGTTCACCTGCTCGTAGAGGAACTGGCTCTCGCCGGCCTTCGCGAGCGCGGCGGCGGCGTTGCCCAGCTCGTTCTTGATGATGGCGGCGCGCGCCTCCGTCAGCCGCTCCTGGATGGGAATCTCGCGCTGGGCGTGGTCGAGGTAGTCCTTCACGCCGGGGTAGTCAGGCGCCGCGGCGGCCAGCTCCTCGAGCTTGGCCTTGGCCTCCACCCACTTGCCCTCGCGCACCAGGTTCTTGGCGTCCTGGAAGACGGTGCTCAGCTCCTTGCGGACGGCCTCCTGCTGGCCCTTCTGCAGGAGCAGCTGCTCGTTCTGCTTCGCCACCTGCACGCGCGCGACCACGAGGCCACCGAGCAGCAGCACCACCACGCCGCCGCCGATGAGCATCATCTTCTTCTTCTTCGCCAGGACCTCCGGGTCAGGAGGCGCCATGGCCGACGAGCGCGCGCTGCGCACACGTCCACCCTCCACGCGCGGAGGCGGACGCGCGGGGACTCCGCCTCGGCCCGCGGCGCTCGAGGGACGGCTGCGCGACGGCGGCGCGGCCACCATCATGGTGGAGTTGGCCACGTCCTCGAAGCGCAGCTCCGTGTCGCCCAGGGTGATGATGTCCCCGGTGGCCAGGGGCGTCTCGTCGCCAATGGCCTCGCCGTTGACGAGCGTGCCGTTGCCGGACCCCAGATCACTCACCGTCCAGCCACCGCCCGACTTGCGCACCATGACGTGCTTGCGCGACACGGAGGTGTCCGGGATGCAGATGGGGTTGTCCGTGGCGCGGCCGATGACGTACTCGCCGTCCTCCAGGGAGAACTCCTCACCCGCCTTGGGTCCCGCGATGCAGACGAGCCGGGGCGACGCCGCCACGGGCGCGGGCCGAGCAGCGGCCGGAGACGACCTGCGGGTGGCGGGGCGAGCTCCGGTCCCGCCCGAGGGCGTCCCGGAAGGAGGCCTGCGACGAGCAGGAGGGGAACCGTTCGACATGACCAATCACCGACTTCCTGAAAAGAGCACGAGAGCTACAGCTCGTGCTCGAACGCCTTTTCCTTGGCCAGATTGTGGCAGCGATGCTCTGTCGTAGGGAAGCGCCTGCTGACTTCCTGCAAAGCCGCCCGGGCCTTCTTCGCGCTGCGGAACTGCACACTGCGTTGGAATTCGAGCATGAGCTGGGCACATTGGTGGTCCAGCTCGGAGGAGACCTGGGAAAGCTGATACCGGACGTCCTCGTACAGCTCCGGCCGCGTGTCCAGGGCCTCCAGGGTAATCCAGGCGAAGCGGAACTGCTGCCAGGCCCGGAACAGGTTCTCCGCCCCCACCCCCTTCGAGTCGAAGAAACGCCGGCCCGTGGAGGCATATTCGCGCGCCTGCTCCAAAAGCTGCTCGGGCGGCAATTCCGGCACGGGGATGATTTCCAACCGCAGGTTCCACACCCGCCACGTCTCGTTGCCCGGGGGGTTGCGGACGTTGTCGAAGGCGAAGGTGTTGACGACGCCGCGCTTGAGGGCGCTGGCGGGGAGGATGTGCTCCAGCTCCCGCTCGGCGGTGGTGGTGGTATCCGGTGGCACCCAGCCCAGGTTCACCCCGTTGAGCACCAGGGCGACCTCCTCCTTGGACACGCCGCTGGCCTGGTAGTGCAGCAGGGCCACCGCGCGGGTGGGCGCGACGAACTGGAACTCGAAGGACTTCTGGTCCGGGTGCTCCCAGCGCACCCCCTCCCCCAGCCCGAACGAGTCCGTCACGGCCTCCAGGCCCAGGCTCGAGGGCTCCGCGCGAGCGCCGCCCAGGCCCACCCCTCCGGGCAGGAACACGGCGGCGAGCCCCACCGACACGCCCCCCAGCACCAGGAGCAGCACCGCGCCCGTCAGCAGCTTGCGGGGCAGGGACAGCCCGCGCCACCCGAGCACCAACTGCCCTCCCCGGCTCCGCGACAGCGCCCGTCGCTCGCGCGCACGGTCCGCGGCGGTGGCCCCGGGAGCGGACGCGCTCCTGGCGACGACGGGAGGGGGCGCGAGCGTCGGCGCGTCCTCCACGCCAGGGGCGAGCGCGGCGACGGGCTTCGCGAGCCGGACGATGGGCCGGGTGGAGTCCTCGTCCGCGGGACTCTCCAGCAGCCCCACCGCCGCGAGCGTGGGCAGCGCCAGCTCCGTGCGCTCCTCCGGGATGGACTCCTCCAGCAACCCCGGAGGCATGGCGGTGGCGATGGGCGGCGACACCGCGGCCAGGAGCACGTCGGTGCGCTCCTCCACCGGCGGCGCCAGGGGCACGCCCAGCAGGGCGGGTGAGAGGGTCAGCTGCACCTCGGTGCGCTCCTCGACGGGGAGCACCGGGGGCATGGCGGCGCGGGCGGGAGGGAGGACCTCGGTGTGCTCCTCGCGTGGGAGCACGGGGGGCGGCAGGGGCCGCGAGGTGAGGACCGGCACCATCACCACCGGCGCCAGGTTCAGCTCGGTGCGGTCCTCCTGCGGCGGCGCTGGAGGGGGCACCAACACCGGGGGCACCGGCGGCACGGAGGGGCGCTTCGAGGCGGTCGGCGCCGGCTCGGACAGGGACGCGAGCGACGGCAGGATGGGGAGCGGCGCCGCGGGGGCCACGAGCGGACGCTTGCCGCTGGGCGGGTTCGACGAGGACGGCGCCACGGGAGCGACGGCGGGGAGCTCTCCGGTGGGCAGGTACTCCTGGTCCGGCTGCTCCAGCACCACCGAGGGCTGCGGGGGCGCGCGGCGGATGGGCCGCGTGGCGTCCACGTCCCCATCCGGCGGCACCCACAGGAACGTGAACTCCACCGGCCCCACGCCGATGCGGTCCCCGTCGCGCAGCAGCTGCTCGCCCTTCAGCAGGTTGCCGTTGAGCACCGTGCCGTTGGAGCTGCCGTTGTCCTCGGCGTAGTACTGCCCGGCACGCAGGACGATGCGAGCGTGCTGCCGGGAGACGCCGTGGTCATGCAACACCACGTCGTTCTCCGAGGTGCGGCCGATCTTGACCTCGGCCTGCTCGAAGACGAGCTCGCGTCCTTCCTGGAGCCCCTTCGTGATGGAGAGGAGAATCGGCAGAGGACTTCCCCCTACGCGAGCTCACCGAAGAAGAACTGGAACACGATGGGTCCGAAGAGGACCATGAACACGGTCGGGAAGATGCAGGCGATGAGCGGGAAGAGCATCTTCACCGGCGCCTCGCCGGCCAGCTTCTCCGCGCGCTGCGTGCGGTCGATGCGCATCTGCGTGGACTGGATGCGCAGCACCTTGCCCAGGCTCGTACCCATCTTGTCCGCCTGGATGAGCGCCGTGACGAACGTCGTCAGCGACGGCAGGTCCACGCGCACAATCATGCTCTTGAGGGCCTCTTCACGCGTCTTGCCCATCTTCAGCTGCTTGAGCACCAGCTGCAGCTCCTCGCGCAGCGGGCCCGCCTTGCCCTTCTCCACCACCTTCGCCAGCGCCGCGGTGAAGTCCAGACCGGCCTCCACGGACAGCGTCAGGAGGTCCAGGTTGTAGGGCAGCGCGCGGCTGATGAGCAGGTGGCGCTTCTTCACCTGGTCGTTCAGCCACAGGAGCGGGTAGTACATGCCGAACAGCAGGAACAGCAGCGACCAGACCAGGTTCTGGCCCAGGCCATTGAGCATGAACAGGCCCATCAGCAGGCCGACGACGGCGCTGACTTCCTGCAGCGCCATCATGTCCTCGGGCTTGTAGCCCTGGGGCTCACCGGCCTTGATGAGGTTGCGGCGCGACTTCGCCTCGTAGCTGGGCCAGATGAACCGGCGGTTCATGGCACCCAGCCGGCGGATGGCCACCGAGCCGAAGCCCTTCATGCCGCCCTGGGACTCGTCGCGCACCTCCGACAGGAAGCGCTCCAGGAGCACCTGGTACAGACCGATTCCGAGGAAGCCCACCGCGCCTGCGAAGAGCAGCGCCGAGCTTCCGACCAACACTTGCGTCAGGATATCCACCGGGCACCCCTCAAATGTCGATGTTGACGATGCGCCGGATGATGAGGATGCCCATCACTTCCATGATGGCGATCAGCACCACGAGGATCCACCCGAAGTAGTGGTTCATCATGGGCTCCATCAGGTCCGGCCGCATGTAGTTGAGCACCATGCCGAGCACGCCCGGCATGGCGGCGACGATCCACCCCTGCAGCTTGCCCTGCGAGGTGAGCGCGTCGATCTTGCCTTCCAGGCGGAAGCGCTCGCGAATCACCGTGGAGATGGTCTCGAACATCTCCGCCATGTTGCCGCCCAGCTGGCGCGCGATGTTGGTGGACACCACCACCAGCTCCAGGTCGTCGCTGCCCACCCGGCGGCCCATGTTGATGAGCGCCTCTTCCAGCGGCACGCCCAGCTTCACTTCCTTCACGAACAGGCCGAACTCCTGCGACAGCGGAGGCATCGCCTCGCGCGCCACGTGCTCGATGGCCTGCGGGAAGGTGAGGCCGGCCTTGAACGCGTTCGCCATCGCCTGCAGCGCGTCCACCAGCTGGACGTTGAACTTCTTGATGCGCCGCTTGCGGTAGTGCTTGACCATGATCATCGGCAGGAAGAAGCCGAAGACCGTGGCGATGACCGCCAGGATGGGGTTGAAGATGATGTAGGTGAGGATGCCCAGCAAGCACATGCTGGCGATGTTGAGGACCAACATCTGCCGCGCGTCGATGAACAGGAACATGTCGCTCAAGTCGTTCATCGACTTGGCGACGTAGCGCTCCTGGTACTGCTCGTACGCCTTCGAGAGGACGCTGAAGATCACCAGGCTGAAGAAGAAGACCGAGCCGGTGACGAGGAGGAGGACGATTCCTGCGAGCATGGGCGTGCTTCCCTGAGGACGAGGGCGCCGTGGCGCCGACTACTGGGCGCCCGCGGCCGCGGCCTTGTCGCCACTGCCCTTGATGATCTGGATGATCTCCCGGCGCTTGGCCTCCAGCACGCGGGTGCGCTCACCCGACAGGAGCGTGCTGATGGTCGCGCGGCCGCGCTCCTCGATGAGGTCCACGTCGTCCTCGTTGCGCAAGGACAGCGTCAGCGCGCCGAGCTCCGCCGCGAGCACGAGGATCTCCGCCTCTTCCGGCAGCACCATCAGCGACACGTTGTTGTAGTCGCGCTGGCCTTCCGGGATGAGGTTCACGTTGGTGGTGCCGGTGATCTTGCCGGTGGCCACCACGATGATGTTCTGCAGCAGCGTCACGCCGACGTTCTCGTCCGTCTGCGGGTCGCGGAACGTGCCGATGATGTCCACGTGGTCGTTCGGGCGGATCCAGCCACCGACGGAGGTGGTGTTCTTCGCCTCGATGGTCATCGCGCGCATCTTCTTCTGGACCTTCGAGGACAGGCGCTCGGCGGCCTTGGTCGTCTCGAACTGGCTCCACAGCAGCGGGTCACCCGCCTGCAGGGCCACCAGCACCTTCTGGTTCACCACGTACGACGCCGAGTCCGGACGGACCACCGACGAGGTGACGAACTGCTCGGGGACCGAGCGCTGGGAGATCATCTCGAAGGTGATGACCGTACCCTCGGGGACATCCTGAGCCGCCACGACGACGGGCACCAGGTTCCAACCGCGGCGGACATCCGCCTCCTTCTTCTTGATGGCGGAGTACGCGATGACGCCGGCCAGAAGGCCGAGCACGAGCGCGACGACGAGCGGAGTCTTGCCCTTCAGCATGGTTCAGGAACCTCCAAAACGGGGGGGCGCCGTTCGGCGGCGAAGGCGTTCGAGGGGTGTTGAATTCCAAAAAGGCGCACATCGGCGCCGACGGCGCGGGATGTTAGCCGTGCGATACAGCAGGTGTCAAAACCACCTCCCGCGACAGCACAGAATCCCGCGCCAACCCTGTCGAATCGCTGGGTTGCGTCAGCGGTTCCTGAGGCCGTTGATGGCGGCGAGGTCCTCGGCGGTCAGCCCGTTGTATTCGGTGATGCTGTAGAGCGCATCCTGGACCACGTCGGCGTCATCCTCGTTGGCGATGACCTTGTTCTCCAGGAGCTGCAGCAGCCTCACGATGTCGGGGTCCGTGGACACGGGGCCCAGCTCGAAGGTGCCCCCCTCCTCGGAGGGGCCACGCGCCTCGTTGAGGCAGTACATGTGGAGCGGGACCAGGAAGACCTCTTCCTCGCTGCCGCCATCCGTGCCCGCGTCGACGCCGCCGGGGCCCGTGCCCGTGGGGGGAACCGTGATGGGCTCACGGCCGATGAGCATGCCGTTCTGGATGCGGCTGGGCGCCGTGTTGAGCACCACCAGCCCCGGCTCGAACGTCACCTCGACGGGGCTACCCGTGGTGTTGCGCAGCGGCACGCAGACCAGCACCGCGGGCCCCGTTCCGATGGGCGCCACGCCGTTGCCGCAGTCCTTCGTGGCGTCGCTGGCGCCGTACGGCACCCCCGCGAGCTCCACGCCCGGAGGGAAGACGAACGTCTTGCCCACCGGCCGGCCCGGGTCCTCGCCGAAGCCGGGCCTCACCAGGTTCACGCCCGCGTCGAAGGTGAAGCCGCCATCCCCGCCGCCGCCACCGCCCCCGTCGTCGTCATCACTGCACGCCAGCACCCCTGCCCCGACACCCACCGCGACGACCATCCACTTCCAGGCCGCATGCGCCATGTCGCGCTCCTTGTCCTCGTCGTTGTGCGCAGGCGACTCCTCCGGCCACGAGCCACTGCGTCATGAGGTATCCCGAGACTCGCCGAGTCCCGGGTCCTCGGCAACACCGACGCGCAAGGAACGCGTCAGTGTCCAGCAGTGTGCGAAGGATGCGGCGATTCGAGGGGCGACGCCGAGGGCTGCTGCATGGGCGGAAGGTCCGGATTGTAGAGGCCGCGCAGAATCAATTCCCGCCCCCGCTCATCCAGCAGCATCGCGGGCTCGCCCTCCCGCAGGCCGACCATGCGCACGCTGAAGCCCACTCCGTCCGGCGTGACGTGGACCCACAGCGCTCCAGGCACCAGCGTGGCGGGACGGTCGTCATCCGACTCCAGCCACTCCAGCCGCATGGGCACGGCGCTCAACGCGCGCGTGCGCACGCGGTCGTTCACGGGCCCCGCCACCTCGAGGGCCGTGCTCCAGTCCCCACGCTCCGTGGGGACCTCTCCGTGCGCCTGGAGCTCCTGCACCATCGTCAGATGGACCCGGCGCCCCACGCGGAGGATGGACAGGTTGGCGGTCTCCTCGGCGCGAGCCTCGCGCAGGGGCCGCCCGTCGCCCGCCGCCACCGCGCCCACCACGGCCACCAGCACCGCGCCCGACGCCCAGAGCGGCGCGGAGTGCCCGCGCACCAGCGCCCAGACCAGACGCAGCACCGCGAGCACCGCCACCACGGAGCCCCCGAGCAGCGTCCAGCGCGGCAGGGGGCCGACATGGAACGCGTGTCCGAGGACTCCGACGACGTGCCGCCATTCGGGGACGGAGACGTACAGCACGCCCCCCGCCATCGCGAGGAAGGCGGCCGCGTGCACCAGCCTCAGTCCCAAGGGGGACGGCGCCCCCACCGTGCTCCGGTCCGTCACGGGAACGGCAGGTTCAACACGAAGTAAAACGAGTCGTAGTAGATCTGGTACGAGCGCATGAACAGGTCGATGACGTTCGACTGCACGTCATCCGTCCACCGGACCTTGACCGACCCGCCGATGATGAGCGCGACGACGAGGACCCAGTTGAGGATGGAGTATTCGACCATGGCCTGGCCGCGCTGGGAGGCGCGCCGGCGCTGCGTCTTGGGGATGCTCATGGGGAGGCTTCCTCCGGGGCCGCGTCCTGCGGCGCGTCCATGTCGGGCAGGTTGGGGAACACACGGTCCGCGTACTCCAGGCGGACCTTGGGGGCGGACGGAGGCGGCAGCACCATTCGCGGCTTGGCGTCGATACCGTACTCCGCCACCTCCATCGAATGGGCGATGCCTGGAATCTCCATCTTCGCCAGTTGCATCAACGGAATCTCGCGGGAAATCCACATCCGCTTGACGACGGTCTTCTTCACGACCAGTTCGATCTGCACGGCCGACACCGTCCCCGCCAGCGTCATCACCCGCATCTCCTTGCTGGAGCGTAGCACGGGCTTGAGCCCCGCGGGCAGCGGCTCCTTGTCCTCGTCCGGGTGCGGCAGCTTGTCGTCCTTGGCCTCCTGCCCCATCTTCTTCATGACGTGGTCCAGGGCCTCCTGCGAGTACTCCTGCGGACGGTCCGTGGGGCCGCCCACATAGAGCCGGGAGATGGCGTCGTACTGGATCTGCTCGCCCTCGCGCGCCACCAGCATGCGCATCTGCATCAGGGGCGACTTCATGGCCGGGTGCGTGCCCGCCTCCATCTCCACCCACACCGCGTCCCGGCCCTGCTTGTCCTTCTCCTCCCCCACCACCGCCATGCGCCAGTAGTAGATGCGCTGGCCACCCGCGCCGCCGTCGAAGCGGTAGGTCACCCAATCGCCCACGCGCGTGTTGCGCGCGCCGCGCGTCAGGTGGTTCATCACCTCGCGCGCCGCGGGGCTCTCCTCCGCGCGCGCCGACGCCGCCATCAGCACCACCGCCAGGACGGCCCACGTCGCCCTCATTTGCCCGTCCCCTTCGTCTTGGCCTTCTGCTCCTGCTCGTAGGCCTCGCGGCTCTTGCGGACCGCGTCGTCGTTGGGCACCGCGTCCGGACGGTCCGAGCCCACCCAGGTCTGGAGGACGGTCGACATGCCCTCGTCCACCTCGGAGATGGTCGTCATCACCTGCTCGCCCTTGCGCGCGTGCTCCATCGTCACCTGCGTGCCACCGCCCAGCTTCGTCACCGTGCTGCGCACCGGCGAGAACCCCTGGCGCTCCAGCTCCGCGTCCACGCGGCGCTGCACGTCGTTGAGGTCCCCCGTCACCAGGGACGTGCGGTTCTGCGAGCCGCCCGGGTCGTCGCGCGTGGCCAGGTCCTGGCTGTAGAGCGTGCCCTCCAGCTTGACCAGGCCCTGCGGCGGCGTCTTCGGCGGACGCGACCACAAATCGCGCAGCGCCGTGAAGCCCACCGTCTTGCCCGCGTGCATGCGCAGCACCACCCCGCGCTGCAGGCCCTCGCGCGTGAAGAGCGCGGAGACGACGGCCTCCTCCTCCATGTCGCCCTCCACCACGGTGGGGTAGCCCTCGTCGCGCCACTTCTGCGCGAAGTAGGCCACCACCTTCTTCATGGGGTCGGTCGTGGTGAAGTAGGCCAGGCGGTAGTACTCCCCGCCGATGACCAGGTCGTTGCCGATGCGGGTGTGGACGGTGCCCGGATACACGGGCACCTGCTGCTCGGCCGCGCGCGCCGGCCCGAAGGCCCCCAGCGCACAGCCGAGCACCAGCCCGAGGGCCGCGGCCCTACTCGCAGCGAATCTTGTTGTCCTGCTCATCCTTCTTCGTCGCCTCTTGGTTGGCGTCCGGGTCCGACGGGTCGTCGGCCATGGCCTTCTTGCAGCCCATGAAGTGCGGACCGCGGGCCATGAACAGCTTGATGTAGTTGCTGTCCCCGTACGTCATCTCATCGCGGAACGGCGCCGTGTCGAAGCAGTCCGGCCGGTCGTTGTCCAGCAGGTCGCGCATCGCGTGCAGACCGCTGCTCGCCGAGCTGTCGTACCCCGTCAGGCCGTTGCAGTTCCCCTTCTGCTGGGGATCGATACCGTAGTTGCGGGCGACGACATAGGTGCCGAAGAAGTTCGGCAGGAAGCTCCCCAGGAAGCTGAGCACGCTGCCAACGCTGCCATCCAGCGCCTGCGTCAGGCCCAGGAACTTCATCCGCCCCACCTGCACGTGCATGCCGTGCGGGTCGCTGCCCGAGCGGTGGTTGCCCGCTCGCCTGTCTCGCACCACCGCGTCGCCGCCGTCCGGCATGTTCCAGCCGTTGGCGTACATCGAGTAGCGCGAGCGCATGGGGATGCTCGCCAGGTCCTGCCCGCCGAAGGTGTCCGACTTGAAGAAGCCGCCCTGCCCCGACTCGTCCAGGTAGCTGCGCGGGATGATGACGTTGTCGAAGTTCATCGTGACTTCGGACTCGACCCATCCCTTGTTGTTGAAGCCCCACATGTTGAGCACCGAGCCGGCGCCCGAGTTGAGCATGCCAATCACCCCGGCGCCCAGCCCGCCACCCTCTCCCGTGCTGCCGGGACCGCCCAGCATCCCGGACTCGAGGAAGGGAATCTCCTTGTTGGTGATGGTGCCCTGCACGTTGCCGTAGCGGGCGATGAACGTGCCCACCGTGCCGTTGGGCTCCACCGAGTCCATGTCCTTGTAGCGCTCGACCAGCTCGGTGTGCGCCTCCTGACGTGCGTCCTCGAAGGCGTTGTCGTGGTTGCCCTTGGCGAAGTCAGAGAGGGAGTAGCTGGTCATCTCCCAGACGGCGTAACGCGCCATCTCCTGGAGCTTCAGCTTCGCCCGGACCAACTCCGTCAGGTACATGCTGAACATCAGAATCATGACGAGGAGCGGCACGGAGAGCGCGAACTCGACCGTGGCGGCACCGCGCCGGAAACTCTTGCGGGACATGGGGGCTCTCATCGCGGTCCTCAGTGCGTCATGACCTTCGGGGCGAAGCCCTGGAGCGCGCCGGGCAGCGCGTCCAGCATGCTGCCGACGACCGGGAGCTGGTTGCGCCCCTGGTACACGGACGCCAGGCGCGGACGCCAGTACGGGTTGAAGAAGTTGGGCTGCTCGGTCCAGTTGCCCGGGCGGTGGTAGTAGCTCTGACCGCGCGAGATGACGTTGAGGCCCTCGGTGAGGCTGAGGAACTTCTTGCGGTTGTTGAGCATCTCCAGCCCCTCCGAGTCCGCGGTGAAGGAGAACTTCACCTTGCCGTCGTCGTTGAGGAGCGCGGGCGCGTTGGAGCCCGTGCCGTCCGCGTTCTCCTTGTTCACCACGTCCTCGGGAGACTTGTTCAGCGCCACCCAGGCCGACGGCTGGTTGAAGTCGAACTTGCGCTCGGCGATGGCGTTGTTCGCCGCGTTCGCCATCGGGTTGCAGGTGCTTCCCGAGTACTGACCGGGCTCGAAGTGCATGAACGGCGTCACGCCACCCCAGGGGTGGTTGCCGTCCTGGGCCGGACGCACGTTGGCCGTGTACACGTCCACCTTGAACCAGCAGACGACGAGCTGGAGGACGCAGACCTTCTCGCGGTGGATGCCCACCTCGCGCTCGGCGCCGCTGGGCGCGCGGTGGTTGCGCCACCCCTCGCTGTTCTGGGGGTAGTGGATGCGCCAGTGGACGCCGCCCTTGACGCTGCCGGTGTCCTTGTCGTTGAGCGCCCACACGCTGGGCTTCATGGTGTGACGGTACGGCAGCTTGATGCCGCCCTTGTCGTTGAGGCCCTTGCGGTTGTCACCGAAGCAGCGCGTGTACGGGTCCTTGTTGTTGCAGGACAGCGGGTTGTCCGCCTTGCCCACGCCCACGTCGACCTCGGCGGGGCCCAGCTTGAGCCAGTACAGGTCGTCCGCGCCCATGTTGTCACCCTGCGCCGTCATGCCCCACGGGCTCAGGTTGTCGTTCCAGTCGCGGATGTAGTTGCGCGAATCCATGATGCTCTTCGCGGTGGGGAACGTCGCGGACAGCATGCGCGTCTGCCCCATCTTCTTGAACTCCATCAGGCCCGGAGCGTTCACGCCGTTGTTGAGCATGTCGCGCAGGAAGCCGAGCGCGTCCGGCAGCGGGAGGATGTCACCCAGCTCGCGCGAGGTGGTGAAGCGCTCGGGGCAGATGCCACCCTCGTGGTCACACGCGTAGCGCGTGGCGTTGGTGATGCCGCCCATGGAGCGCTTGGCGCGGGCGATGTCGTCGTTGGCCTTGTACTTCGTCACGTCCAGCGCGCCGAACGGGTTCTTCCACGTGCCCGGGTTCAGGGGCTTGCCGCCCGCGTGCGAGTTGTGCGCCTGGCTGAAGAGACACTGGCTGTAGATGCCCGTCGCCAGCTGGCTGGCCAGCGAGTTGAGCTTGGTGTCGTTCGCATCCAGCACGCCCTGCGTCGTCTGCGTCACGTGTGTCGACGCGGACATCATCACCGCCTGGGACATGAAGTACATGGCGCCGTTGAGCACCCGATGCGCTGGAATCAGGAACTTGCCCAACCACTTGTCGGGATTGGCGGCCTTGAGGATGCGCTGGAACGGCTGCAGGAAGACCGTCTTGTACAAGGTCATGATCTTGTTCACGGCCTTGATGACCTGTCCCACGTACGGAATCACTTCGATGATGGGACACAAGACGATCCACAGCTTCTTGCGTTTGCCGGCGCACGGGTTGAGCGTCTTCATGAACCCGAACAGGTCCGTGAAGAACGCCTCGGCCGAGTAGATGACCGAGATGAGCGAGTGCCACATCATGGCCGACACGTAGTGCGACACCTGCGTGCGGTTGGCGTACGCGTAGAAGTTGAACGCGCGCGCCTCCATGGCGGCCATCGAGTAGGCGGCGGCGTCCGCGGTGTTCTGCAGGCGCACGCGCTCGTGCACGGTGTGGCCGATGTTCACCGTGGTCAGCACGGCGATGGACATCACCAGCACCATCAAGGCGGCCAGGATGAGGGCCTGGCCCTCCTGGCGCTGGAAGCTCTGTCGGAGGATTCGAGTGAACATGGTGCGTGCGTCCTCTTACAGGCCCCAGTCGGGGTTGAGGTGCATGATCCACTTCCGGTGGAAGTTGGACTGCATGCGCATGGTGTAGGTGGCCGTCAGCGGCATGAAGTAGCGCTTGCCGACGAGACTGGAGACGAACGGGATGCTGCCGGTGGCGAGCCCCCAGAGCACCCACATCTCGGCGGGGTACAGCGAGTTGTAGCCCTGCTCGTGGTCGATGCCCTTGGCCATCGCGGCCAGCGGCGTGAGGTTGCCGCCGTCGGACATCATGTTGGCCCGGGGCGCGAGCGTCGCGCGGTCGATGGCGCCGCGCAGGGCCACCTGGGCGTTGGACGCGTACCAGGACGTGAAGATGATCCAGTTCGCGAACGGGACCTTCATCTCATAGAAGTAGCGCAGGCGGATGGTGAGCCGCGTGGCCTTCCGGTAGACGAGCTCGGAGCTGTCCGGCTCCGGCAGGTTGAAGAACTTGCGGATGTTGCTCTCCAGCGACGGGACCTCCGGGAAGCTGTCCGCGCCGTCGAAGTCCAGCTCCTGCCAGTTGTAGCCGCTGCGCAGCTTCCAGATGGTGTCGATGGGCGTGAAGTACGCCGGGTTGATGGTGTCCACGCGGATGAGGCCGAACAGGTTCGAGCCGTTCACCGTGCGAGGAACCACGCCGCCGCCGAAGTTCAGCGTGCGCATCGCGGAGTCGTAGATTTGATGGATGGCGAAGGTCTTCGCCAGGTTGCCGATGTCGTCGGTGCGCCCCAACGTCGGCAGCAGCGCGACGATGGCCGCGTCATGCATGCGCTCGTTGTTGCCGTTCCACACGACGCCGGCGCGCGCGGCCTGGTAGGCGGCGTACTCGGTCATCAGCTTCGCGTGCTGAATCAGCGTCAGCTGGATGATGCCCAGCGTCATGAAGACCGCGAGCGGCATGATCATCGCCGCTTCGACCGCCGCCTGCCCGGATTGACGGCCCGACGCCTTTCGCGGCCGCTCTTCCTGTTCCATTCCCATGGCGCCATTATCTCGATCAGCGCCTCCGGCACGCATCGGTCAAATGGACACCGCCGGACGGTTTCAGCCTCCCATTTATTGAAAAATCGCGCGGGCTTACGGCGCGGGTTGGGCAGGCTCGGCCGGGGTTTCCGCCGAGTCGGCCTCGCGGCTCAGGCGTCGCCGGGCCGCCTGCGCGGCGCTGGAACCCGGAGATTCCTGGATCACCTGACGACACGCGGCCAACCCCTCACGTCGGCGTCCCAGGGCGAGCTCGGCATCGCACAGCCGGTTGAGCAGACCCATGCGCTCCGTCCCGGAGGCCCCGGCGTTCAGGGCGAGGTTCAAGAGACCCGCCTCCCGGGCCCGGTCCCCTTCCCGGAACGCGGCTTCGGCCTTGAGGGACAGCTCACGGACGGAGGGGCCCCGGGCCTTGTCCTCCTTCGCGGCCTCGGGAGCCGTCGAGGCGGCCTTGGGGCTCTTGGGCCGCATCACCAGGGCATCCTCCTGCTGCTTCGTCGGCTCCGGGGCCGCCGGAGCCGTCCTGGAGGCGAGCGAACGTTCGATGGCGGAATCATCCTGGGGCGGTGCGGGCGGCGGCTGGGCGACGACGGCCTGGGGCAGCGACTCCGCGGCGGACTCCATCGCCGGGGCACCCTCGGCCTCCTCCCAAGCAGCAACGTCCGCTGACGACTTGTCGTCCAGGTCCGCGCTGGACTCCTTCTTCGCCGCGCTCGAACCTCCGAGCCGGAGCGGCTCCCGGCGCGCCACCTTCCCCTGCGGAACCTCCAGCTCGTCGCTCACGGGAGCGCGCTTCTCCAGGGCCTTCGGCGCGGGCTTCGATGTGACGGGGAGCGAGGCCGTGGGCAACGAAGGGGCGCCCTTCGACTTGGACCTGGAAGCCTCGCGAGGGCCCACCGAGCCGATTCCACCCCCGCTGCCGTTCTGGTCCCAGTCCTCGGCGCGGCGGGCCACCTGGTTCTTCCGCTCGCCGAACTCGTCGCGCTGCCGGGTCTCGTGCATGAGCCGGTCCTCCGCCAGCTCGCCATCGACGACCGGCGCCGAGTCCGCGTACGCGGCGGCGGCCGGAGCGGGGGCCGGGGCCATGCCCGCGGTGGGCGGCGGAGGGGCGTCCACGGAGGTGGGCTCCGCCTTCTTCACCTGGGCCTCCCCCTGCCTCAGGTCGGGGCGGGTCAAGTCGGGCGAGACGGCCATGAACGAGACGATGCCCAGCGTACCCACCGACGCGAGCCCCACGACGGGCAAGAACCAGCGACGCCACCGGGACGGCTTGGGCTCGGGGCCCGCCGCGGCCCGGCGCGCGGACTGCTGCGCGTAGGCCAGCAGCGACTCCAGGCCCGCGTCCGGCGCGGGCTCCTCGGAGAGCTGCGACATGGTGACGCGCACGCCACGGATGTCGTCCAGGGCCTGGGTGCAGCGCACGCAGCCCTGCAGATGGGACTCCACCGCCTGGGCCTCCGTCGTGGAGAGCTCGCCGTAGGCGAAGTCGAGGAGCCGGTCCTCATGAGCATGGAGGTTCTGCGGCTTCATCCCACCACCGTCCTTCCATCCTCGACGAGGTCGCCATCCACGCCCAGCTCGGCCAACCGGCGACGCAGGCCGTCCAGCGCGTAGCGCATCCGGCTCTTCACCGTGTTCTCCGAAACGCCCGTCACGTCGGCGATGTCCTTGAACGGGATGCCGCTGTACTCACGCAGGATGAACACCTCGCGCTGCTCTTCCGGCAGCGCCGCCAGGGCGCGCTCCAACAGGGGCCGCAGCCGCGCGTTGTGCGCGCCGCGCTCGGGGCTGGCGCCACCATCCGGCAGCGCGTCCGCGAGCGCCCGGCCGTCCTCGCCGTCCGCACCATTCACCGGCGACTCCAGGGACGCGGCCTGGCGGTAGCTTTCTTTGCGCGCGCTGTCCACACAGAGGTTCCTCGCGATGGTGTAGACCCAGGTGGTGAATCGGGCCTTCGCCTGATACTCGCCGGCGCTGCGTACGACCTTCAGCCACGTCTCCTGCAGCACGTCCTCCGCCCGCGCGCGTTGCCCGACGAAGCGCAGGATGAAGTTGAACACCGGTGTCCGATGCCTTCGCACCAACGCCTCGAACGCACGAGCGTCCCCCGCCTGGAAGGCGAGCATCAGGCGCTCGTCTGAGGTCTCCGGTCCCAACTCTCCCCCATCGCTCGTGGAGCCACGCTCACTTCCGGCCCACCCTCAACCCGTGCCGTCATAACGGACGACGGCGCGCGAGGGTCTAATCCGGTCGTGGTCTCCGGTAAGTGGCCAGAATGACAGGCAGCGCGACCCCTGTCACCAGCGCCGCCTGGGCCAGGAGCACGCCAGGCAGGGGACGCTGGAGGTGGACGTGCAGCGAGCGTGCGAGCGCCAGGCCCAGCAGGCCCCCCGTCGCGGTGCGCACCGCGTTGGAGCCCGCCGCGGGCCGGAAGCGGCCCACCGCCCAGTCCACCAGCGCGGGCAGCGTGAGCAGCAGCACGGCGGGCACGTCCCAGGACCAGCTCAGCGGCGCGCGCGCCACGAACAGCGCCACCAGCCCGGCCAGCATCACCGGGTAGGTCCCCAGACAGCGGGCGCAGAGCCTCAGCCCGCCGAAGAGGTACGTGCGGTTGTACTCATCCGGGTGATGGTGACTGAGCCAGAACACCGTCGGTCCCTCCGGGAGGTGGAGTGGGAGCAGCCCGCTGGGATGCGTCCTCCGCCAGGAAACACGCGGCGAAGTGCCCCGAGTCCAGGGGATACAGCGGAGGCGACTCGCGTCGACAGCGCTCGATGGCGTGGGGACATCTCGGATGGAACGTGCAGCCAGGAGGCGGCGCGAGCGGAGAGGGCGGCTCGCCCGGTACCAACAGCCGCGTCCGGGTCCGTGATGGGTCCGGCACCGGCACCGCCGCGAGCAGCGCCTGCGTGTAGGGGTGGCGCGGTCGGCGATACAGCCTGTCCGAAGGGGCCAGCTCGACGACGCGCCCCAGGTACATCACCGCCACGCGCGTGGACACGTGCTCGACGATGTTCAGGTCGTGCGCGATGAACACATAGGTGAGCCCGCGCTCGCGCTGCAGGTCCACCAGCAGGTTCACGATTTGCGCCTGGATGGAGACATCCAGCGCGCTGATGGGCTCGTCGGCCACCACCAGGTCCGGGCGCAGCGCGATGGCCCGGGCGATGCCCAGCCGCTGTCGCTGCCCACCGGAGAACTCGTGGGGAAGCCGCCCCAACGCCTCGCGCGGCAGGCCCATCGCGTCGAGCAGCGCGAGGACCTCGCGCTCCTTCTCTCCCGGACCACGCGCCAGGCCGTGGATGTCGAAGGGCTCACCCAACAGCTCGCGCACCGTCATGCGCGGATTGAGCGAGGCATACGGGTCCTGGAAGACGAGCTGCATCCGGCGACGCAGCGGCCTCAGCCTGCGCTGGGACAAGCCGGTGAGCTCCTGCCCGTCGAAGCGGATGGAGCCCGCGGTGGGCTCCACCAGTCGCAACAGCGCGCGCCCCAGCGTGCTCTTCCCACAGCCGCTCTCCCCCACCAGGCCCAGCGTCTCGCCCCGGAAGACGTCCAGGCTGATGCCGTCCACCGCCTTCACCGCGCCGCGCACGCGCTGCAACACGCCCGCGCGCACGGGGAAGTGCACCTGGACATCCCTCGCCTGGAGGAGCGGCTCGACGGGGCTCATGGCGCGGGCACCGGATGATGACAGGCCGCGCGCTGCGAGCCGCGCTTGAGCTCGAGCACCGGCATCACGCGCGCGCACTCTTCGGTGGCCCGCTCACACCGCTCGCGGAAGGCGCAGCCGGAGGGAAGTCGCCCCAGCGCGGGCACCATGCCGGGGATGGCCCTCAGTCTCCGCCTGGGAGCGCGAGCATTCGCGTCGAGTTCGCCGCCCAGGGCGGGCAGCGAGCGCAACAGCCCCGCGGTGTACGGATGGGCCGGATGGGCGAACAGCTCGCGCACCGGCGCGTGCTCCACCACCTTCCCCGCGTACATCACCACCACCGTGTCGCAGCTCTCCGCGACGACGCCCAGGTCGTGGGTGATGAGCATCACCGCCATGCCGCGCTCGGCCTGCAGGCGCTTGAGCAGGTCGAGAATCTGGGCCTGGATGGTGACGTCCAGCGCGGTGGTAGGCTCGTCCGCGATGAGCAGCGACGGGTCGCACGCCAGCGCCATCGCGATCATCACCCGCTGCCGCATGCCGCCGGAGAGCTGATGAGGCCACGCATCCACCCGCTCGCCGGGCGCGGGGATGCCCACCTGACGCAGCATCTCCACCGCGCGCTCGCGGGCCTGGGAGCGCGAGGCGCCCAGGTGCAGCTTCACGCCCTCCGAAATCTGCTCGCCCACCGTGAAGACGGGGTTGAGCGACGTCATCGGCTCCTGGAACACCATGGCCACGTGGCGTCCCCGCACGCGCCGCAGCTCCTCCTCCGGGAGCGTCAGCAGATCGCGCCCCTCGAAGAGCACCTCGCCGCCCGCCACCCTGACGGGCGGCTGGGGCGCGAGTCGCAGCACGGACAGCGCGGTGAGGCTCTTGCCGCAGCCGCTCTCACCCACCACGCCCAGCGTGCCGCCAGGAGGCAGCGCGAAGGACACACCGTCCACCGCGCGCACCGGGCCTTCCTCCCGCGACAGCTCCACGGTGAGGCCCCGGACGTCCAGCAGGGGCCCCTCCGCCGAGGGCGACGCGACAGAGGTCACTTCTTCGCCAGCTCCTCCAGGAACTCCACCTCCTGGATGAGCCCCTTGCGGATGAGCAGGCGGATGAGGCTGGCCACCATGCGCGCGGGCTTCACCTTCTCCGTGTCCAGCACCGCCTCGTCGCCCCGCGACATGCGCTCCAGGTCATCCAGGATGGCCAGGTCGTCGTCGGAGAAGTCCGGCGTGGGCGTGAGCGCCAGCGCGGGCTGCGAGCCCTTCGCCGCGCCACCGAACATCACCACCGGGACGCGCGGCTTGCCGTCGTCGGCCTCGAGCACGGGAGGCGGCGGAGGCCGGGGCGGCGGAGGCTTCACGCCGAGCAGGTCATCCAGCGAGTCGCCCCCGGCGCCGCCCAGGGCCTCGGCGGGCGGAGGCGGCGGCGTCCCGGGCCGACGGGCCGCGGGAGCGGCGGCGGGTGGTCTCGCTGCGGGGGGCTTCGGCGTCTCCGGCATCTCCCACTCCAGTGGCGTTCCCGCGGCCACGGGGAGAGGACCTGCGCCCTCCTCCTCGTACAGCGGCTCCGCCTCGACGATGTCCAGCGGCTCTCCCCGCGCCCGGGCCAGCGCGGTGTCCAGGTCGTCCGACGCGACGACGAAGACCCGCACCTGCTTGCGGAGCTGGAAGCGCAGCTCATCCACCAACGTCAAATCCCCCGGGTCCTCCACGGCGACGTGGACGCGCTCGCTGCGGCCCTCCACCTCCATCCGGAAGAGGAGCACCCGGTGCTCGGCCTGGAAGTCCAACGACACCAGCGATGACACCGCTGGCGCGATCTCATCCGGCAGCTCGATGAAGGGCAGCCCGTGCTGCACGGCCAGCGCCCGGGCGACATGGATGGGCGCGCACGCCCCCTGCGCCACCAGCACCTCGCCCAGCCGCATGCTCCCCGGAGCGCCCTTCTGCCCGAGCGCCACCCTCACCTGCTCCGCCGTCACCACGCCCGACTCGACGAGCAGCTCGCCAATCTTCTTGCGCATAAGGCAGAGCTACCGCTTGACCTTCGCGAGGTACTCATCGCGGGAGAAGACGTTCTTCTCGATGAGCAGCTCCACCATCGCCTTCAGGGCCGCCACCTCCTTGCGCTGCACCTCCTCCACGCTGCGCAGGAGGTCCGCCGGACTGCCACCTCCCGAGGACGCGCGAGGGGCCTCCGCGACCGGCGGTGCCGGGCGCGCGGCGGGAGCGGGCTTGGGCGCCGGAGCGGAGGCGACAGCGGCCGCCGCCGGGTCCAGGTCCTTGAGGTTCTTCACCACCGTGCGGCCCTGGGCGTCCACCACCTTGAAGTTGGTGTCCGCGTCCTCCAGCTCCATGTTCTGCTCGTACATGCGAGCAAACGCCCGGGCGATGGAGGTGCGGCCGGCGACGTTGGGGATGATGCGGCACTTCGTCACGGCGCGCAGCTCGTCGAGCATCCGCACGTTGAGCGGATCCGACATCGCCACCACCAGCGTCTTTCCCTCGTCGCGAAGCTGCAGCGGCAGCACGGAGAAGTCGCGCGCCGTCTGCGCCGGAATCTTCGCCTTCACGTGCGGCGCGACCACCTGCACCGCGTCCAGGTTGACCGCCGGCATGCCGAGCTGCTTGGACAGCGCCCGCACCAGGATGTCCTCGGAGACGAGGCTCATCCGCACCAGGATTTCACCGAGCTTGCCGCCCCACTTCGCCTGTTCGGCGAGCGCGGCCTTGAGCTGGCTCTCCTGGAGCACATTCGCCTTGATCAGCAATTCTCCAAGCTTGATCTGTGCCATGTCGTGGGGGCCACTCTACCCGAGTCCAGCCGTCGCGCTTCTTCTTCCGTGCCTGGCCGGTCAGGAACCCGGCGCCGGGGGTGCCGGCGACTCGGGGGGACCGACGGGCTGCTCACGCCCGGAGTCATCCACCTCGACGACCTTGGCCCCCTCCGGCGGGACCAGCTCGTAGAGCGTCAGGTCCGGCCGGGCGTTGAGCTTGATCTGCTGGTAGCGCACCTGGAGCTTCGTCTGTGCCTGCTTCGCCTCCAGCTCCACCTTTCCCGGGAAGATGAGCCCGCCCTGCTCCAGGAAGTCGTCGAACGCCAGGTCGTACCCCGGCACGCCCCGCACCTGGCTGCGCACCACGCGCAAGTACTTGGGGTGAACCTGTAGCACCTGGGTGGCCGCTCCCCGGTGGAGCGTGAGCACGTAGACGCCCTCCTTGGTGTCCAGCTCCAGCGTCTTGCGCTCGGGCGGGATGAGGGGCACCTGGCCCAGCAGGATGGCCACCAGCTCCTCCCCCGGCAGCACGACGGGGAGGAAGCGCGAGACGTTCTCCGGGCTCGCCGGTCCCTGGTACCAGGTATGCGTCTGGGCCTGGTACAGACCGAAGCGCGAGCCGTCCCCCACCAGGGAGGCGAGCGGACGGTTGAAGAAGTCGAACGTCTCCAGGTGCAGGAAGGCCGGCCGGGTGACGGCGAGGAACATGCCGATGGTGCCGCTCTGCTGGGGGGACTCGACGCGCAGCTTCGCGTCCCCCTCCAGCGTCACGACGTTCTCCTGGTTCGCCCGGACCCGTTCGTAGACGACCTCGGCATCGGTGAGCTGGCCCTCGGGGCCGAACTCGATGCGCTTGGGGCAACCCGAACAGAGCACTCCCAGGAAGATTGCGACGGCTGCGCGGTTCATATGTCCTAGTCTGGGCCATGGCGCCCTGCCGGGTCACCCACCAATGAGCCTGAACGACATCCTGCATTACCTCCGCCTGGGCGGAGTCACCCTGGCCCTGCTGCTGCTGGCCTCCGTTGCCGCGCTCGTCGTCGCCGTGGAGCGCATCATCGCCCTCTGGGGGGTGAGCGAGCGCTCGCGCCTGCTGGGCGAGGCGGTCAGCAAGCACCTGTTGCGAGGCGACGTGGCCGCGGCCCGCACCGCGGCCGAACGCTCCGACTCCGTGGCCGCCGACATCTTCCTGGCGGGCTTCGACCGCTGGGAGCGCAGCCGAGGCTCGGGCGGTGCGGGCGTGGAGGCCGCCGTGGAGCGCGAGCGCGCGCAGGTGGGCCTCAAGCTGCGGCGCAACCTGTGGATCCTCGCCACCATCGGTTCCATCACCCCCTTCGTGGGCCTGTTCGGCACCGTGGCGGGCATCATGCGCTCGTTCAAGGACCTGGGCCTGGACGTGGAGGCGGGCGGCACCGGCGGCAGCGCCGCGGTGATGACGGGCATCTCCGAGGCGCTCGTGGCCACCGCCGTCGGCATCCTCGTCGCCGTGCAGGCCATGGTCTTCTACAACTACTTCCAGGCCCGCCTGTCGCGCGTGCTGGTGGAGCTGCGGCTGATGGGCGACGAGTTCGCGGAGCTGCTCAAGGAGCGCGCCGCCGGGGGACCTCCTCCGGAGCCCCGCCCCGAGTCCCCGTCCGCGCCCCGCGCCGACTCGCAGCCGGCCTGACGCCCGGAGGGAACACACCATGGCCATGGGCAAGACACCGGGGTCCGACGACGGCGAGGAAGGCGTCTTCGCCGAGATCAACATCACCCCGCTCACCGACATCTTCCTCGTGCTGCTCATCATCTTCATGGTGACCAGCTCGGTCATCGTCCAGCAGGGCCCGGGAGGCGGCGCCAAGGCGGGCCTCAAGGTCAACCTGCCCAAGGGCGGCGCGGCCGACGTCACCGCGAAGACGACGGACCTGTCGGTGGCGGTGCTCGCCGACGGGCGCTTCGTGCTCGCCGGCAACGTCGTCACCCAGGAGGAGCTGCAGAAGTCCTTCGACGCGGCCAAGGTGAAGGACCCGGACACCGTCGTCATCGTCCAGGCCGACGAGGGCGTGCCCCACGGCACCGTCGTCCAGGTGATGGAGCTGGCGAAGAAGGCGGGCCTGGGTCAGCTCGCCATCGGCGTGCGCGAGGGCGACTGACGCGCCGTCCGGTGGGACACCGCTGAAAAGCATCGAGGCCACCTCGGGAAGCTCGGGCTCCCCAGGGTGGCCTCGCGTGTTTCAGGCGGGCGCCCCATTCACGTGGGGCGCCTCGACTTCAGGAGCGGGCCTTCCTCTCAGACAGACGCGAAGGCCGCGTCGGTGATCTCCATCGGGGACGTGTCCTCGAGGGCGATGAGGCGCGCGGCCTGCTCCACGTTGGGCAGCACGTTGCGCGCGTAGAACAGCGCGCTGTACTTCTTGCCGTCGTAGAAGGCGCGGTCCGGGTGGTCCGCGGACAGCTCCGCCTTGGCCTTCTCCGCGATGAGCGCCGCGTCCAGGAGCAGCCAGCCCACGGCGACCTCGGACATCATGTTGAGGAAGCGGTTGGCGGACAGCGGAATCAGCGGGAACTTGCCGCCGTCCTGCGACCAGCCGAACACCGTCATCGCGCTGGACATCAGCGCCTCCTGGGCGCTCGCCAGGATCTTCACGGCCTCGCCGTACACGGCGTGCTCACGATTGGCCTCGACGAAGGCGCCCACGTCACCCATGAACTGCTGGAAGTGCGCGCCGCCGGCCTGACCCAGCTTGCGGCCCACCAGGTCCATGGCCTGGATGTGGTTGGTGCCCTCGTAGATGGAGAAGATCTTCGAGTCGCGCGTGTACTGCTCCACCGGGTAGTCCTGGATGTAGCCGGCGCCGCCGTACACCTGGATGGCCTGCGAGCACAGGCGGAAGGACTGGTCGGAGCCGTAGGACTTCACCAGCGGGGTGAGCAGCTCCACCTGGCCCTTGTGGTAGGTGGCCGCCTCGTCGTCCTTGCCCGCCAGCTGCCGCGCCTTGTCCAGGTGGTGCGCCAGCTTGATGATGAGCGCGCGGATGCCCTCCACGTGGGCCTTGATGTCCAGCAGCATGCGGCGGACGTCCGGGTGCTCGATGATGGCCGCGCGCGCCGCGGTGGGGTCCTTCCACTTGGTGAAGTGGGAGCCCTGCTTGCGGTCCTTCGCGTAGTCCACCGCGTTGTAGTAGGCGGCGCTCGCCAGCGCGACGCCCTGGATGCCCACGGCGATGCGCGCGCCGTTCATCATCTTGAACATCTGGCTCATGCCGACGTGCTCGACGGTGCCGACGAGCTCGCCCAGACAGCCGTCGTTCTCACCGAAGTTCAGCACACAGGTCGCCGAGCCGTTGATGCCCATCTTGTGCTCGATGGAGCCCACCGACACGTCGTTGGACGCACCCGAGCTGCCGTCCTTGCCGATGCGCAGCTTGGGGACGATGAACAGCGACAGGCCCTTGGTGCCGGGCGCCGCGCCGTCGATGCGCGCGAGGACCAGGTGGATGACGTTCTCCGCCATGTCGTGGTCGCCGCCGGAGATGAAGATCTTCGTCCCCTTGATGTTGTACGTGCCGTCACCGTTGCGGCGCGCGGTGGACTTGGCCGCGCCCACGTCGGAGCCGGCGTGCGGCTCGGTGAGGCACATGGTGCCGCCCCACGTGCCGTTGAGCATGCGCTCCACGAACAGGTGCTGCTGCTCCTTCGTGCCGCACTCCGCGATGACCTCGGCCGCGCCGAAGGACAGGCCCGGGTACATGTTGAAGGCCGTGTTGGCGCCCGACAGCAGCTCCTCCACCGTCACCTGCAGCATCATCGGCGCGCCCTGGCCGCCGTGCTCGGGGCTGACCGCCACCGTCTTGAAGCCCTGCTCGTAGAGCTTCTTCCACGCGTCCTTGAAGCCCGTGGGCGTGTAGACGGAGCCGTTCTCCACCCGACAGCCCTCGCGGTCTCCCACGGAGTTGAGGGGCCCGAGCACCTCGCGCGCGAAGCGGTACGTCTCCGACAGCACCGCCTTCGCCTCGTCCGGGCCCCAGGCGTCGTACGGCGCCTGACCGGCCACCTGGCCGAAGCCGAACTGCTCGAACAACGTGAAGAAGATCTCTCGGAGGTCGGTCTTGTAGGTGTTGATGCCGGCGGACATGGCCACTCCTGCGTGACGGCTCGCTGCCCACCCTCCAGGGAGGGCCTCGGGTCAGCGGCGCGAAATTGAGACACAGGAAGTGTGGCGGCGACTGATTTTTGAGTCAACCCTGAATGACACCCTGCGTTGAGGGGCAACCCGTCTGCCCCCCACCGCAGGACTGCAAAGCGCTACTTCTTGACCTTCTTGGCCGAGGGAAGCGTCGCCGTCTTGGCGGCGGGCTTCTCCCGAGGCGCCGTCTTCTTGGAGGAGGCGCCGGCCGGACGCTCGTCCGAGTCCTCGTCGTCTCCTTCGTCGTCCTCGGAGGCGCCCGTCGCCTCGCTCACCCCACCGGTGCTGCTGGGGGTGGGCACGGGGGCCGCGAGGCTCTCGCGGGGCACCTCGATGACGATGGGGCTCTGACCCGAGCGCTGACGGTTCTCGTCCTCGAGCGAATAGAAGAGCTGGATGTGCGCGCCGCCCTTCATCACCAGCTCACCGCGCTGGTTCTCCGCCCACAGGTCGATTTCGACGTAGTAGCGGCCGCCGGTGCCGTGGCGGTTGCTCACCCGGCCCTTGCAGACGACGGTGTCGCCCGGCCAGACCATCTTGTTGAAGCGCACGTTGTAGCGGCGCATCTGGCCGCCGCGGGCCCAGTCGCTGATGAGCTGGCCGAGCATGCCCATGACCAGCATGCCGGGGGCGTAGACGCTCGGCATGCCCACGCTCTTGGCGTAGAGCTCATCGACGTGGACCGGGTTGTAGTCCCCCGAGGCGCCCGCGTACCGGGACAGCTGGACGCGGTCGACGGGGGCCTTGGCCAGGGCCGGCAGCTCGTCCCCGACGCGGATGGACTCGAAGTAGAGCTTGCGCGCGGGCATCACGGGGTCTCCTTGGTGGCGCGGACCACGAGCGTCCGGCGGGCTCGGAACACCAGGTTGCCTTCCTCGTCGCGGCCTTCGTCCTCGATGACCGCGATGTCCATCTTCCCCGACGGGCCCTGGCGCTCGGAGACGTCCGCCACGCGCGTGGAGACGTAGATGCGGTCTCCGGCGAAGATGGGGCGCTCGTACTCGAAGCCCTGCTCCGCGTGGAGCAGGCTCTTGATGCCCACCCCCAAGAGTTCCCTCAGGTCCGCGGCCGAATGGAAGGACGCGGGGAAGGTGGGCGGCGCGATGATGGTGGGGTAACCGGAGGCCCGAGAGTACTCCTCGTCGTAGTAGATGGGGTTGTAGTCGCCGATGGCCTCCGCGAAGCGGCGGATGGCACCCTTCTCCACTTCGTTCAGCGTCGGCGGCGAGGCACGGCCGATCGCATTCTTGTCCAGCATTATCCCTCTCCTGACTAGCGTCCGGCCGGAAGCTCGAGCACCGTGAGGAGCCCAGCTTCGGCGGCCGTCAAGCGTGGCGCGGCATTCACCAGCGCGTTCGCGGTGGCCCGGTCGCCCGCCACTCCCCCCGGGATTTCCAGCACCAATCGAGGGTCCGCATCGATTTCGATGCGGTCCTTCGGGTCCTCTGCCCCCACGGCGATGGTCAGCTCCAGCCGCACCCGCTCCTGCCCGTCCTCCAACCCGACCACCGACTGGAACATGCCCGCCACCCGTCCCTTCTTCACCGCGAACGCTCCGCCCGAGATGTCCTCCTCGGCGAAGACGGGGGCTACCTCTTCCTCGTAGTCATCACAATCCAACCCCAGCCCCAATGCCGCGAGTGCCGCCGACTCCACCAGCCCCACGTGGCCGAGTTGCTCACCATCCACCAACTCGAAGAACTCCTCCTCGGTCAGCCCCGCGCCCACCTTGCGCTGCAGGGCCTCACGCCGGGTGCGCGCGTCCACCACCCGCGTGACGGTGGCGCGCCTGACGGGCCCACACACCTGACCGGCCGTGGCCACCAGCCGGTCCATGATGAAGCCCGGGTTGACGCCCGCGCCCAGCACCGCCACCTCGGCGCGCTGCGCGGCCTGGTCCAGCTTGTCCGCCAGCTCCGGGTGGTTGAGATAGGGGAAGGCCAGCTCCTCGCACGTGCTGACCACCGGCAGGCCCAGCTTGATGGCCTCCAGCAGCTGCTCCATCACCTGCGGCAGCCGTGAGCCCGTGGCGTGCAGCAGCACCACGCCCTTGCGCCGGCCCACCGCCTTCTCCAGAGAGTCCACCACCTTCACGCGCGGCGCGGGACCTCCCAGCACGTCACCCAAGGGGCGACCGACCAGGGAGGGATGGGTATCCACGGCCCCAATCAATTCCACTTCCGGGCTGGACAGGGATGCCTTGGCAATCTCCTGCCCGATGAATCCCAGCCCCATCACGACCACCGGCACCGGCCCTGCTGGGGCTCTAGCCATCGGAGATTGCTCCAGGATTCCAAGGGGTTAGCGCTGAAACGCAGCCTTGCCGCGCACCATAAATCACACCTTGGCGGGCAGGCAAGCATCACTTGGTTCCGCGCATCTTGCGCAATGCGAGAACCTTCAAGGATTTCCGGGGCTTGCGCGCGCAAAACCGTCGGGGGGCCCTGTTTGGGTGCGCGACAAGGCTGTATAAAGAAAGACAGGCCCAAAATCCCCCGGAGACCCTCCAACATGGACCGCATCCTCGTGGTGGATGACGACGTGCTCATCCTCGCCGCGCTCTCCCGGATCCTCCAGACGGAAGGCTATGACGTCGTCACGCACAGCGACCCCGCGCTCGCCGCGCGCGAGGTGGGCTTCTGCGTGGTGCTGACGGACTTCATGATGCCGTACCTCAACGGCATCGAGCTGTTGGGCGCCCTGAGGGAGAAGAACCCGAGGGCGGTGCGGCTGATGCTCACGGCGGCGGCGGACTTCCGCGTCGCGTCCGAGGCGGTCAACCGCGGCGAGGTGTTCCGGCTGCTCGGCAAGCCGTGGTCGCTCAGCGAGCTGACGAGCAGCGTGCGCCAGGCCGTGGAGCACTACCGGCTGGTGGAGGCCAACGAGCGGCTGACGCGCGAGGTGGCGGAGAAGAACGCGGAGCTGGTGGCCATCAACCAGGACCTGGAGCGTCGGGTGGTGGAGCGCACCACGGGCCTGTTGGACGGGCTCATCAGCGCGCTGGACTACCGCGACACGGAGACGCAGTGGCACTCGCGTCGGGTGGCGCTGTACTCGCGTCGGCTGGCGGAGGAGGTGGGGCTGGTGGGCGCCGCGCTGGACGTGGTGGAGCAGGGAGCGCTGCTGCACGACATCGGCAAGATTGGCGTGCGCGACTCCATCCTGCTCAAGCCCGGGCCGCTGACGCCGGACGAATGGGTGGAGATGCGCAAGCACCCGGAGTTCGGCTACCGGATGATGGCGAAGATGCCCTACCTGCACGAGGCGGCGCTCATCGTCCTGCAGCACCAGGAGCGCTGGGACGGCAAGGGCTATCCCCAGGGGCTGTCCCGCGAGGACATCAGCATCGGCGCGCGCATCTTCTGCATCGCCGACACGGTGGACGCCATCACCTCCGACCGGCCCTACCGCAAGGGGCGGCCCATGAGCGTGGCGCGGGATGAGATCCGCCGCTGCGCGGGCACCCAGTTCGACCCGAACCTGGCGGATGCGTTCCTGCGCATCCCGGAGACGGAGTGGCAGCGCATCCGCCACCAGGTGGAGCAGCTCGAGGAGGAGGAGAACCAGCGCTGGCGCAGCCACCCGCTCGGGGTCCCCGCACCGCTCGCCCGCGCGAGCGGCGCCTGAGCGACGGCCGTCAGGGCGACAGCGTCACCGCGGTGACCTCGCGGATGACATCGCCCTCCAGCAGCGCGTCCACCACGTCCATCCCCGAGGCCACCTCGCCGAAGGCCGTGTAGCGGCCATCCAGGTGCGGCTGGGGCGCGTGCGTGAAGAAGAACTGGCTGCCGCCCGTGTCCTTGCCGGACAGGGCCATGCCGAGCGTGCCGCGCGTGTACGGACGGCGCGTCATCTCGCAGCGGATGGAGTGCCCCGGCCCGCCCTCCCCGTCCCCGCGCGGGTCTCCGCCCTGCGCGACGAAGTCCGGCACCACGCGGTGGAAGGTGACGCCGTTGAAGTAGCCCTTGCGCGCGAGCGCGTACAGGTTGCCCGCCGTGAGGGGTGCCTCGTCCGCGTCGAGCCGCACGGTGATGTCGCCCTTATCCGTGCGCAGCACCAGCCCCGCTCCCTTGGGCGCGGGCTCCGGGCGGAAGGCGTAGGCGGGGAGCTCCACGCGCTCGGAGCGCACGGGCTGGCCGGTGAGCTTCGTCAGCGACTCGGCGGCCACGCGGCGCACGTTGGCGTGAGGCAGCGACAGCCACTGCCGGAACCGGGGCTCCGCGGACTGCCCCTGCAGGGCCACCAGCGCGCCCGCCACCGGGTCCGCGAGGTCCGGCTGGGACGGCACCCGCTCCGCCAGCGCCTCGAGCTCCGGAGGCATCGCGGGGGGCTTGAGCAGTCCCAACGTCGCGGCCGCGGCGCCGGCGACCACCAGGTCCTCGTCCTTCAGGAGCGCGCTCACCGCCGTCGCGCCGCGGAGCACGGGGCGCGCGGCCAGGACCTCCATCGCGGTGAGCCGCACGCGCGCGGCCGGGTGGCGCAGGTAGCCCACCGCGAAGTCCGCGGGCGTCTTCTTCGAGAAGAGCGCCACCTCGCGCAGGCCCAGCGCCAGCCGGCGCTCCTCGGGCACCTTGTCGAAGCCGCACGTGCGCACGTCCGCCACCACGCCGCGCTGCCGGTCCAACGCCGCCGCCAGCCGACAGTCGAGCCAGCCCAGGTCCGCGCGCGCGAGGTCCGACGCCGCGCCCCGCTCCGCGTCCGCCAGCGCCAGCCGCAGCGCCACCAGCACCGGCGCGCCGAAGTCCGGCAGGCCCTGCTGCGCCAGCGCCAGCAACGGGTGACCATCCGCCGAGCGCGCCAGCGTCTCCACCCGGGGCGTCGCGCTCGTGGGCACGGGCGTCTCCATGCCGCGCGCCACACGCTTCGCCCGAGGCGCAAGACCCTCCAGCACGTCCAGCGGCACGCAGGGCCCGCCACATATCGCCGCGAGCTTCGCCAGCGAGCGCGCCGCCTCCGCCGCCACGCGCGGCACCGAGTCATCCAGCAGCCGCCCCAGCACCACCGCGTCCTCCGGACCGCCCACGTCGCCGAAGGCCTTCGCGCACAGGCCGCGCACGTCCGCGTCCTCGTCCGAAAGGCAGCGGCGCAGCGTCGGCAGCTCCTCGGCGCGCTTCGCCGTGGCGAGCAGATACGCCGCGCCGTAGCGCGACTCCACCGGCACCCCGGCCGCGAGCAACGCCCGCGCGGGCGCCAGCGGGACGTCCTTCACCACCGCCGCGCCGCCACGCCGCGCCGCCACGCCGAGCACCAGCGCGGCCTTGCCCGCCGTCGCGACCTCCTTTGCCTGCAGGCGCTCCACCAGCCGCGCCAGCGCGTCCGGCGTCGCGAGCCGTCCGAGGGAGTCGAGCTGCGCGTCACGCGCGTCCACGTCCCGCTCCACCGCCTCGGCCTCGAGCAGCGGCGCCACCAGCCGCGCGCGCTCGGCGTCCGTCGGGGTCTCCCACGCCAGCGCCAGTTCCCCCACCGCGAAGGCGGCCTCACCGCGCACGCGGGGCTCCGGGTCCTTCAGCCCCCGAGCCACCACGTCCAGCGTGGCCAGGTCCTGGATGCGCGCCAGCGCGCGATAGGCCCGCGCCCGGATTCGCGCGTCCGGCGCGTCGTGGGCCAGCGCCGCGAGCTGCCCGTCGCCGAGCGAGCGGCGGTCCTCCCAGTCCAGGATGCGCGCCATCACCTCCGGGTCCGGGGGCGCCTCGTCGGAGCCGCGGACACCGCGGTGACACCCGGAGAGCAGGACGACGAGGGCCAGGCAGACGTGGGGAAGTCGGACGGGGCTCAAGCGGCGCATGGGCTGGGGCCTAGGCCAATTCCCCGCGAAAATCCAGGGGTTAGGCCGCGTGCCGTTTGACACGTCCGCCCCGGCCCCGGAAGATGCGCCTTCGCATCTCTCAGCAGGAGCGCCGGTCCTGAACTGCCCTGGCTGCGGCTCGAAGGTAGCCGCCAACTCATCCATCTGTCCCGTCTGCGATTACATCATCGACGGCTCGTTCCTCTCCGCCGAGCCCCCCGCGGACAACGATGAGGACACGGGCGTCGGAGAAGCCCCCCGTCCACCTCCCGCCCGGAAGCCCGCCCCCGCGCGCCCCCGCCCCGCGAAGTCCGGCGCCCGGCCCGCTCCCACCGCCGCGGCGGGTGGGGACGCCACCAACGTGCGCAGCGTGGACGACATCGCCCGGAGCGCCTCGCAGCGCGCCAGCCGTCCCGCGCCCGCGCGCAGTGGCGGCACCGCCCCGCGTCGTGCCCCGGCGCCCGCGCCCGCCCCCGCCGCCACCGGGCCCGACCCGTGGGCCCGAGGCGCGCGCGACGAGGACGAGGAGAACAACAGCGCCATCGCCGACCCGGACGAGCTCATCCAGGACGCGAAGGACCTGCTGGGCGCGATGAGCGCCGGCGACAAGATTGCCTTCTACAGCGCGGGGCTCGTGGTCCTGTCGTGCTTCGTGCCGTGGAAGGAGACGGCGGCGGACGGTGACGCGCTGGGCTTGATGAGCCTGGGCTTCGGCGCCTTCCTGCTCGCGCTGCTGACGATGGGCGCCATCGGCGTGCGCGTGCGCGCCACCTTCCCCAAGCTCAACCCCGTGGTGCCGTGGATGGCGCAGCTGTTGACCACGTTCCTGTGCCTCATCTGGTGCATCGTGTTCATCAAGGTGTCCTCGGACACGGCGCTGGTGCCCAGCCCCGTGGGCAACTCGGAGATGATGAACTCGTCGCCCAGCTTCGGCGTCTTCATCGGCATCCTGGGCTCGGTGGGCGCGCTCATCGGCGCGTTCCTGGGACTCAAGGGCCGTCAGGACTGACGCCCCTTCCCGCCCGCGCGGCCCGGACGCCACGAAAGTGGTGCCGCGCCGCGCGCGGCCGTTCTACCGTCCAGCGCACCATGTCCGACGCCACGCCCCTGTCCCGCCTCACCGCCGCGCTCGGCGGCACCGTCTTCGGTCAGCCCCGCGTGCTCGCGGACCTGGTGACGGCCTTCCTGGCGCGAGGACACGTGCTGCTGGAGGGCGTGCCCGGCGTGGCCAAGACGCTCACCGCGCGCAGCATGGCGGGCGCGCTGGGGCTGCTCTTCACGCGCATCCAGTTCACCCCGGACCTGATGCCCGCGGACATCCTGGGCACCAACGTCTTCCAGCCGCAGGACAACGCCTTCCGGCTGGTGAAGGGCCCCATCTTCACGGAGGTCCTGGTGGCGGACGAAATCAACCGCACGCCGCCCAAGGCCCAGGCCGCGCTCCTGGAGGCCATGGAGGAGCGCCAGGTCACCATCGACGGCGTCACCCACGCGCTGCCGCCGCACTTCTTCGTCGTCGCCACGCAGAACCCGCTGGAGCTCGAGGGCACCTATCCCCTGCCCGAGGCGCAGCTGGACCGCTTCCTCATGCGCGTGCGCGTGGGCTACCCGGACTCGGACGCGGAGACGACCATGCTGCGCGCCTTCCACCAGCGCGAGGGCCGCGTGCCCTCCGTCGAGCGCGTGCTGGACGCCCCCACCCTGCTGGAGCTGCAGGCCCGCGCGGCCCGCGTCACCTGCGACGACTCCATCCTCCAGTACGTGGTCGCCGTGGTGCGCGACACGCGCGCCAACCCCCGCGTGCGACTGGGCGCGAGCCCCCGCGCGGCGCAGGCGCTGCTCGCCGCGGCCAAGGCCCGCGCGGCGCTGATGGGCAACGACTTCGTCACCCCCGATGACGTCAAGGGCGTGGCCGGCAGCGTCCTCAACCACCGCCTGCTGCTCAAGGCCGAGGCCGAGGTGGAGGGGCTCACCTCCGACGACGTGCTGAAGCAGACGCTCGAGCGGGTCCGGGTCCCCCGGTGAGCCTGGGCCGCCCGGTCCCCACGGGCCTCGCCGTGGCACTGCTCGCCGTGGCGCTCGTCCCCGCCGCCCTCTCGGTGGCGAGCCCCACCTTCGGGTGGTTCGCGCTGGCCGTGGACGTGGCGGTGCTCGCGCTGTGCGCCGTGGACTTCCTGCGCGCGCCTCGCGAGGGCGACGTCACCGTCACACGCGTCGTCGAGCCCATCCTCTCCTCCGGCACGCGCAACCCCGTGCACCTGGCCCTCGAGCGCCATGACACGGGCACCTCGCCCCTGCGCGTGGAGGTGCGCGACGAGCCGCCCCTGGTCGTCGCGAGCCACCACCACCGACAGTCCGTCGTGCTGCCGCCCCGAGGCGCCCCCAGCGAGCCCGCCCCGAGGATGACGTACTTCGTCACCCCACCGTCTCGCGGAGACGCACGCTTCGGCGACGTGCACCTGCGACTGCCCGGCCCGCTCGGCCTGTGCGCGCGGCAGGTGCGCGTGAAGGCGGAGCAGGCGGTGAAGATCTATCCGGACCTCACCGCGCTCTCGCGCGAGGCGCTGAGCCTGGCGCGCGCCTCGGACGCTCCCTCCGAGCGCACCCTGCGCCGCCGCGCCGCGGAGGGTCGCGAGTTCGAGTCGCTGCGCGAGTACCGCCCCGGCGACGACTACCGGCACATCGACTGGAAGGCCTCCGCCCGTCACGCCAACACCCTGGTGCGCACGTGGCAGCCCGAGCGCCACCAGCCCATGTTGCTGCTGCTGGACTGCGGCCGTCACATGGCCGGCAAGGTGCGCGGCCGGCGCAAGCTGGACCACGCGGTGGACGCGGCGCTGCGGCTGGCGCGCGTGGGCCTGGACGCCGGAGACGTGGTGGGGGTCATGTCCTTCGCCAGCGACGTGCTCACGTACCTGCCTCCTCGCAAGGGCCACGAGCACCTGCGCCTCATCACCGAGTCGCTCTACCGCGCCGAGGCCGCGCTCGAGGAGAGCGACTACGGCCGGGCCTACGACTTCGCCTTCGCCCGCCAGACGCGCCGCACGCTCGTGGTGCTCTTCACGGACCTGGTGGACCCGGACGCCTCCGCGGGCCTGCTCACCCGCACGCTCGCCTTGCGTCCTCGGCACCTGCCCGTGGTGGCCTCGCTGCTGGACGAGGACGTGCGCGACGCGGCCACCCGCGTGCCCGACGCGGCCCAGGACGCCTACGCGCGACAGGCCGCCACGCGGCTGGAAGCCGAGTTCCGCCGCACCGCCACCACGCTGCGCGACGCGGGGGCGTTGGTGGTGCGCGCGCCGGCCCAGGGCTTCGGCGCCGCCGCGCTCAACGTGTACCTGGACGTCAAGTCGCGAGGGCTGTTGTAGGCGTCTCGAATATGTCCAGCGGAAAGTTCGTGTGACGTGCACATACGGTGCGCGCGCGCGTCGCTCGCGAAGAAGCATGCCAATCGCGCGGAGGCCGATTTTTCGGCCTCGGACACGACCCCCTTTACATGAGGGCCTTCGTCAACAAAATGGCGCGTCTCTCTCGCCCGCCGCATCGGCGGGCCCCCTGAAACAGCACGGATGGAGACGGTCTTGGCGGAGGTCGCGAGGGGATTGAGGTTGGAAGTCGAGGCGGATGCGGCGGCCATCGCCGCCCGGGCGGAGCCCACCGAGCCGGTCCAGTCGCTGACGCACTTCCACGAGCGCCTGCTGGCCGAGGAGCTGCTGGCGCGCAGTGGCGACACGCAGCAGCGCCTGGCGGGCGCGTTGTCGGAAGCGAAGGTGGACCTCAACCCGCATCAGGTCGAGGGCGCCATGTTCGCGCTCGACTCGCTGTCGCGCGGCGGCTGCATGCTGGGCGACGAGGTGGGCCTGGGGAAGACGATTGAAGCGGGGCTCGTCATCGCCCAGCTGATGGCCGAGGGGAAGACGCGCATCCTCATCCTCGCGCCGGCCACGCTGCGCGCACAGTGGAACAGCGAGCTGCGCGAGAAGTTCGACCTGGACAGCGTGCTCGTGGACGGCCGCACCGTGCGAGCCACCGGCAACTGCTTCGACCAGCCCTTCCCCGTCATCTGCTCGCACCCGTTCGCGGCCAACAAGGCGCACCTGACGTCGGAAATCCCGTGGGACCTCATCGTCATCGACGAGGCCCACCGCCTGCGCAACGCCCACCGCGCCAACAACAAGATGGGCCAGGCGCTCAAGGCGTCCCTGGCGGGCAAGCCCAAGCTGCTGCTCACCGCCACCCCGCTCCAGAACGACCTGATGGAGCTGTTCGGGCTGATGTCGCTGCTCGACGAGCAGATCCTCGGCCCCGAGCACGCCTTCCGCAGCCGCTACCGCGTGGACGAGGGCGGCGGCATGTCCGAGGCCGCCGCGTGCGAGCTCAAGGAGCGGCTGGCCCCCGTGGTGCAACGCACCCTGCGCCGGCAGGTGCGCGAGTACGTCCGGTACACCAACCGCCGCTCCATCGTGGAGGACTTCACGCCCTCGCCCGAGGAGCACGACCTCTACGAGAAGGTCAGCGAGTACCTGCAGCGCTCGGAGGCCGCGGCGATTGAACCCGGCAAGAAGACGCTCCTGACGCTGTGCTACCGCAAGCTGCTGGCGTCCTCCACGTACGCCATCGCGCCCACGTTGCGGCGGCTGTCGGACAACCTGGAGAAGCGCCTGCAGGCGGCGAAGCTGGGGCAGCAGGCCCTGGCGATGTTCGAGCCGGAGGAGGCCAAGCAGTACGTCGAGGAGGGCGAGGAGTGGTCGGATGATCCGGCCAAGGCGCCCAACATCCGCGTGCTGGAGCAGGAGGTCTGGGAGCTGCGGCAGTACGCGGACCTGGCGGACTCCATCAAGGTCAACGCCAAGGGCGAGGCCCTCAAGCGCGGCCTGGACCGCACCTTCGGGGTGATGCGCGCGCACGGCTGGCCGGAGAAGGCGCTCATCTTCACCGAGTCCAAGCGCACGCAGCAGTACCTGTTCAACCTGCTGTCGGACAACGGCTACCGGGGCAAGATTTCGCTCCTGTCCGGGGACATGGCCGGCACGCCCGAGGAGCGGCGCGCGCTGGTCGACGAGTTCCGCAACAAGACGCAGATCCTCATCTGCACCGAGGCCGGCGCCGAGGGCCTGAACCTCCAGTTCTGCAACCTGGTGGTGAACTACGACCTGCCCTGGAACCCGCAGCGGGTGGAGCAGCGCATCGGCCGCTGCCACCGGTACGGGCAGCAGCGGGACGTGCTGGTCATCAACTTCCTCAACCGCGCGAACGCGGCGGACGCGCGCCTGTTCGAGCTGTTGGAGAAGAAGCTCAACCTCTTCGACGGCGTCTTCGGCGCCTCCGACGAAATCCTGGGCGCGCTGGAGAGCGGCGTCGACTTCGAGCGCCGCATCCTCGACATCTACCAGGGCTGCCGGAAGGTGGAGGACATCAACGCCGCCTTCGACAAGCTGCGCGCGGAGATGGAGTCGCGCATCAGCAAGCGCATGACGGAGATGCGCTCGGTGGTGCTGGAGCGCTTCGACGGTGACGTGCGCCGCCGCCTGCGCGGCCAGGGCGAGCAGACCAAGGAGGCCCTCGCCAAGCGGCAGCAGGAGGCGCGCGCGCTCACCAGCTCCGTGCTGGGCAGCCGCACCTCCGGCCGGCTGGAGATCGCCAAGGCCGCCTACGCCGTCAAGGAGCGCAAGCAGGACGCGGTCAGCTACCTGCAGCTCGACGCCTCGGGGCTCCCGTCGCGACTGGCGCGGCTGGCCGGCAGCGAGGGCTGGTGGTTCGTCTACAAGTTCGAGACGACGGGCCTCAAGCCCGAGGAGAAGCTGGTCCACCTGGTGCTGGTGAAGGACCGCGAGGGCAACTTCCGCGCCCTGCCCCTCCAGGACGGCGCGCACTTCGTGAAGCTGTCCGCCAAGGACGAGAAGCGCCGCCAGCCCGCGCCGGTGTCCGTGCAGCTGATGCAGGAGCAGGCGCTGGTGGCCGCGAAGGACGAAATCGTCCGCGCCGCCGAGCGCCGCAACGCGCTGGAGCTGGACAAGGCCAAGGAGCGCGCGGACCGCTACGTCGAGGACTGCCTCATGGAGTCCCGCGAGGGCGTGGAGGCGGCGCGCCAGCAGTGGATCGACGCGCGCAAGCAGGTCACCACGGTGGAGGACGTCGCGGAGCGCGCCAAGGCCCGGGCGAACTCGGACCGGATGGAGCGCGAGTACCGCCGCAAGCTGTCCTCGCTGCGCAACGAGGAGGAGAAGCGCTACGCCTCCAAGGACCGTCAGCTCGCCGAGCTCGCCCAGAAGGCGAAGGTGACGGAGAAGCGCGCGCTCATCGCCTCCGCCTACTTCTGGCTGTCCTGAGCCTCCAGCGGCTTGAGCCGCACCCAGGTCGCGCCCCAGCCTCCGTCGAACTCGGAGGCGGGGCGGAACGACTCCACCTCCTCCAGCTTCGGCAGCAGTGAATGCACCGTGCGACGCAGCGCGCCGGTGCCCTTGCCGTGGATGATGCGCACATCGAGCAGGCCCTTCTGGCGGCAGGCCCAGAGGTACTCGATGACGAGGGGCTTCACCTCGCGAGGCTGAAAGAAATGCAGGTCGAGGGTGCCGTCGATGGGCAGCTCGACGACCTCGTCATCAGGGGGCGGGGGTTCCGGCCCCTCCGGCGGGAGCGAGGGCTCGTTTGCTGGCAGCGGGGGCAGGCGACGCGGGCTCATTCGTCCACTCTCCTGACTCGCGCTTCTTCTGCTCGGCTTCCAGCCGGCGTCGCTCCCGAGCGGCGCGGAACTGCTCCGACACGGACGTCAGCTCGTTCTTCAGGGCCGACAGGTGCCTGGAGACGTCCTCGTCCTCGGCCACGCTGCGGTGTGCGTCCGCGCGCTTCTCCCGCGCGCCAGCGCCACCGGCTGTCGTCATCTGGACCATCAGTGCCGCGAGCAGGACGGACTTCATGCCTGATGAGGTAAGCAAGAGTCGTGCTCGGTGGCAAGCCCCCGTTCATGAGGCGACGCTTCGCTGGTCCCCCTCCTTGGTCGTACCTGTGACGATGCGCTCCGCCAGTTTGATGGCGGACAGTGGCGCGCTTCCCTCGGCCTTGTTGTTGATGGTGACGAAGACGGGGCGCTCACGACGCAGGGCCGCCAGACACGCGCGCGCCAGCAAGTCGCGCGTGGGCACGTCCTCGTCCACCAGCCGGTTGAAGGGCGCGTAGCGGGCGCGAGCCTCCTCGTAGCCGAGGTTCGGCGGCAGCATCCACCGCACCACCAGCGCGCGGGCGTCGAGCGCGCGGGTGCGCCTGGCCTGGATGCCCATGGAGGGCATGTGAGCCCACACCGCGAGCACGGGACAGGCGCCCACGTCCGCCAGGGCCTGCGCGAAGCCCTCCGTCAGCAGCTCCTCGTTGCGGACCTCCACCGCGTAGAGGGGCCCTTTGGGCAGCGCGGAGAGGAACGCGTGGAGGCGCTCCACGAAGCGCGCGGTGCCGCCGAGCCCCTGCGGGTCCTGCGGCGGGAACTGGAAGACGAGCGGGCCGCCCTTGTCGCCCAGGCCCTCGACGAAGGGGCGCACCACGTGCTCCTCGGCGTAGGCGGCGTGGAGGAAGCGCTCGTTGAGCTGGCCTCGGTGCGCGCCGTAGCGCTCGTGCACGGGGAAGCGGGCCAGGGTGCAGACCTCGTGCGCCTTCACGAGGAAGCGGAAGTCGGCGGGCACCTGCTCGGCGTACTCGGCGAAGGCCTCGGCGGAGATGGGGCCGTAGAAGGTCCGGTCGATGCCGACGGTGCGCAGCACGGGGTGACGCGCGTACGCGGACAGGCCCTCGCGCGCGAGCTGCGACGCGGAGGCCTCGTGGTCGTAGACGAGGCCGGACCAGCCGGGGAACGTCCACGACGAGGTGCCCAGGAAGACGCCAGTGGGGAGCTGCTGACCGAGGGACGCGAGCGAGTCCTGTACCGGCGCGGGCTCCACCGGCTGGCTCCGACTCCGGGCACGCGCGGGTGCCTCGGCGGGCGCGCCGGTGAAGAGGTCGAGCTGGGAAGGTCCACGCTGAGGGGCCATCGGCGTCTCCTACGTCCTGCGTCCCGTGGACCCGCGACGGCGGGCCGCACGTCCAGCGCACATAACGCCGGACTCCACGGGATTCAGGAGGTTGCCTCAGAACCTAGGGACTCCCCAAGGGGGATGTCCGTCCTACAGGCAGCCGAGCTCCATGGCCCGGAGCACCGCGCGCGTCCTGTCGCGGACGCCGAGCTTCGACAGGATGCTGGAGGTCTGGTTCTTGACGGTCCCCTCCGCCGTCCCGAGCGCCTGGGCAATCTCGCGGTTGCTCAGTCCCCGGGCGATGAGGCGGAGCACCTCGACCTCGCGGCGCGTGAGGCCCTCGGGCAGCTCCGCGTGCGGGAAGTCGCGGCCCAGGTCCACGAGTCCACGCGCGACACGCTCGGCGACTCCGGGCGGCAGCAGCGTCTCGCCAGCATGGACGCGGCGGATGGCGTCCGCGAGCTCCTCCAGCGAGACGTCCTTGAGCAGGAAGCCCTGCACGCCCGCGCGCAACGCCTCGACGATGGCGGCGTCCTCGTCGAAGGTGGTGAGCAGCACCACGCGCCGGTTCACCGGCTCCTGGCGCAGGCGCCTGAGCGCCTCCAGGCCCGTCATGCGCGGCATGCGCACGTCCATCAGCACGACGTCCGGGTTCAGCTCGGCCACCTTGGCCAGCGCATCCTCACCGTCCACCGCCTCGCCCACGACACGGAGGTCTGGGGTCAGGTCCAGCAGGCTGCGCAGCCCCTGGCGCACCAGCGCGTGGTCATCCACCAGGACGAGACGAATCATCCGCGGGCCCTCGAGTCACAGGATGCCATTGGCTGCACGCGCTCTCGGATGAAGGGATGTATGAGCGTTCGGGCTCGCGCGTCGCAGGCAGCCCTGGCTTCAGCTGCATTCTCCGCCCGGCCTCCGCGCGACGCTGTCACGCGTGCCATCTGCTGTGCGCGACTCAAAATGAAGCGACGCAAGAGCGCTCCGCCTCGCGCACCGGAGCCATCCAGGGATTCAGCAGTCATCCTCCGCATGCCCCTGTCACGACTCTTCATCGGATACGCGCGACTCACTGTCGAGCGAATCACGAGAGCTCCGTGCCGCGCGCCGCGGGCAACCATGCGTTCAGCTCCCATCCCTGCCCTTCCTCCGCGCGCCACTCCACGTGCCCGCCCAGTCGACTGAAGCGCTCGCGCATCCCCGTGAGCCCCGCGCCCGGAGTCGGAGCACGAGCGCCGTGCCCATCATCCCGCGTGGAGACGCGGACCCCGCCGTCCTCCTCGGGCGCGATGCGCACCCAGAGCTGCGTCGCTCGCGCATGGCGCAGCGTGTTCGTGAGGACCTCCTGCACGCAGCGGATGAGCGAGTGGGTCGCCTCCGGCGAATCGAGCGCCAGAGTCTCCGGCACATCCAGATGCACGGTGAGCCCTGGAGTGCTTCGCGCGAGCTCGCGAAGCGTGGCGAGCAACGGCTCGGGTGACTCCCTCAACGCGGACACCGACTGCCGGACCTCCGAGAGCAGCGTGCGCGAGGCCTCGCGGGCACGACGCAGATGCTCGACCGCGGCCGGGTCCTTCACCGTGTGCACGGCGGCCTCCAGGTTCAGCGACAGCGCGGTGAGGTGATGTCCCAAGGAGTCGTGGAGCTCCCGCGCGATGCGCAGTCGCTCCCCTTCCCGCTCCCGCGCGGCGAGCAGCACCTGCGTGGCCTGGAGCTCCACGTTGAGCCGGGCGAGCTCGGCGCGGGCCTTGGCTTCACGGACCATGACGACGGCCGAGCCCAGCGTGAAGCCCTGGAAGCCGACGAAGATGAGCGTCTGGAGCAGCGCGCGCTCCAGCGGGTAGATGACGAGGAAGACGCCCAGCATCGCCACCGACTGCGCGAGGACCCAGACCATCGCGCGACGCTGGGACATCATCTCGGGAGCCTGTCCCGCGATGATGGCGAGCAGCGCGCCCTCCACGCCCGTGCCTCCCGTGGCGATGACGACGAGCGCCGCCACGGTCTGCACGGCCATCAGCACCGGACCGCCCTGCCCCCGTGAACGAGCACTTCGCCAGTACCCCACGCCGAACGCGAGGAACCCGAGGAACCACGCCAGCACGCGCGGCGAGGCGAGCACCGAGGGGCGCCGGACAATCTCCTCCAGGTAGGAGGAGCCGACCACGGCCCACGTCAGCAGCCCGGCCACGAGCAACAACCGGTGGACCGATGCCGACTTGCGCGTGTGGTGCCTCGAAGCCATGGAGGGGCAGCATAGGACCTCCCCTTCAAGGTGGACATGTGCCGGAAGTCACAGGGCGCCCGTGTGACTTCCCGCAGATGTGGGCCCCGGAGCGCTCCCGTACCTTGGCCTCGTCTCGCAGCACACGGGAGGCTCGCATGTCTTTCTATGCCCTGGCTCGCACGCTCCACATCACCGCGGGGGTCATCGGGTTCACCGCGCTCTGGCTGCCCCTGGTGGCCCGAAAGGGCGGCACGCTCCACAAACGCGTGGGTTGGGTCTACGTGGCGGCGATGGCCGCCGTGTCCCTCACCGGCTTCCTCCTGTCCGGCTGGCGGTTCCTGCACGACCCGGCACAGCGCTCCGCGGCCCTGTTCTTCATCTACATCAGCGTCCTGAGTGGCACGTCCGCGTCCATGGGCGTGCGAGTGCTGCGCACCCGCGCGAGGACGACTGCGAATCGCAATCCCTTTGACATCGGGATGTCGGCGCTGACGCTCGTGCTCGGCCTGTTCACGGCGGCGTGGGGGCTCGCGGTGAGCATGCCGTTGCTCTGGGGCTTCTCGTTCGTGGGCATCTTCCTGGGAGCGTCATCGCTCCGCTACTGGCTGCGCCCGCCCCAGACACGCATGCACTGGTGGTTCGAGCACATGGGCGCCATGGTGGGCTCGGGCATCGCGACGCTGACGGCGGTGCTCGTGGTCAACGCGCGACACCTGGGCATCAACGGCATGCAGCTCGCGGTGTTCCTCGGGCCCACCGTGGTGGGCGTCACCGGGCTCAAGCTGTGGGAGCGGTACTACCTGAAGAAGTTCGCGCCCAAGTCCCGCGCCAACGTCGCCACGGCGCCGGCTACACCTTGATGCGGATGGCCGAGGGCAGGAGCGTGAACGTCGCGGGCAGGCGGCCCGGCGTCTCGCCATCGACGTCGAGGAACACCTCCTGCTCGTCGACGGGCTCGGCGTACACGGACTGGCAGCGCAGGCGGCGCGTGCCCTTCCAGGTGACGTGGGAGCCGTTGTAGACGCCCTTCGACTTGAGCAGGAAGTCGCTCAGGCCGTAGCCGGACCAGATGGTGATGTCGAAGGCGCCGTCGTGGGTGATGGCGTCGGGCGCGACGAACATGCCGCTGCCGAAGTAGCGGCCATTGGCCACGGCCACGGCGGTGACATCGAGCGTCTCCGCGGGCCCGCCGTCGGTGGACACCTTCACCTTGCGCTCGGTGTACTTCACCAGGCCCTTCAGCGTGCCCCAGACGAAGCTGAAGTTGCCGCCGAGCGCCTTGCTGCCGCTGTTCACCTCGCGGGCCACCACCGCGCTGACACCGAACGAGGCGATGTTCGCGAAGTAGCGCGTCGCGGGCTTGCCGTCGTTGTCGATGAAGTCGAGCCGGCCCACGTCGAACGGCTCCGTGGTGTCGGTGCGCAGGCGCTCCAGGGACGACTCCAGGTCCAGGCCCCAGCCGAAGGTGCGGCGGAAGTCGCCGCCGGTGCCACGGGGGATGAGGCCGAGGGCGGCGTTCGGGTTGATGGCCTTGCCGTCGCGGAAGAAGCCGTTCGTCACTTCGTTGAGGGTGCCGTCACCGCCCACGGCGACGATGCACTCGTAGCCCTGGTCGATGGCCTCGCGGGTGATGCGCGCGGCGTCCATCCCGCCCTGGGTGAAGCCATGCCCGAAGTCGCCGAGCACCCTTCCCACCTGCGCGGCAATCTCCACCCAGCGCTTTCCAGTCTGACCATTCGCGCTGCGCGGGTTGACCACGAGGAACGTCTTCATCGGCACCTACCCCTCCCTGTAACGCCCCTGTTTACGCGGTTGTGGCGCCAACCTCCACTTCGCGACACCCCTCCCCAGGTCGTCCAGGTCCCCGCGACCCCGCCCCTCCGCTGACGCAGCGCACAGGCCCCGGCCGTTTGAGGCACGACGATGCCGTCACTCCACGTCCACCTCCCGGGCGAGCGACACATTCCAGTCAGAGGGCAGGTCCGCGTCGCAGAAGGTGCAGACGAACCACCGCTCCTTCACCAGGGTGACTTCACCGCACGCAAGGCACCGCCGGAAGTCCATCGCCCCGGTGAAGCCGGTGGGCGAGTGGAGCCCCAAGGGCGCCAGGGCCCGGGCCACGACCGCCCAGCAGGTGACGTCCGGGCAGTAGCCGGTGGACAGGTTCGAGACCTCGGCGACGGAGGGCTGTCCTGCATCCAGCCGGAAGCGAAGCTCTCCGGCCGCGAGCACCTCTTCGCCGTCCGCGCATGCGACGTGCTCGGAGCGGCGCGGAGCCAGACGCAGGCGTCCGAGCAGGTCGACGACGTAGGTCGCTCCTTCGCTGAAGGCCTCCGGCTGAACGGAGAGCCAGGAACGGAGCGCCAACGCAGACGTCACGGGTGTCCCGGGAGTCCCGAGCGAGCGCTGTCGTATCTCCCGGGACCCCACATAGCTGTAGGCAAGCAATCGCATGCGGCGCGGACGGGCTGGCTGCCCGACACGGACAAGAAGCCACAAAAAACGCGAGGCGCAAGCCCAGACGCGTCTCACCGCAGCGCCAGCTCGGACTTCATCCGCGAATCGAGCAGTCGCTCGGACACAGTCCCGCTGCACGATTCAAACGCGCAGCGGGCCGTCGAGGACTGTCACCGCGGACTTCACCAACGGGCCCGAGAGGACCTTCGAGCAGTCCGAATCAAACGCACAGCGAGCCTTCGAGCACCGTCACCGCGACACCGCCGATGCGGGCCTGCTCGGGATGGCCCGCGCGACCGGAGACCTCGACCTCGATGCGCCCCGGCTTGCCGATGGCGTCGCCCTGTTCGATGCGCGCCCGGACCGTTCCACCCGAGGCCGGCAGTTCCAGCGCACCGTGCATCGCCAGGTACATCCCGAGCGGCCCCGCGGCCGAGCCCGTCACAGGATCCTCCGGCACCCCCAGCCCCGGCACGAAGTAGCGCGAGTGCGCCACGCTCCCCGCCTCACGCGTCTCGCGCGTGAAGACATACAGACCACGCAGCCCATGCGGCCGGAGCAACTCCGCCAGCGCCCCCGAGCGCGCCGCCAATGCCCACACATCCTCGCGCCGACGGAACGGCACCATCAGCCGCTGTGCATTGCGCCGCACCGGGAGCGTCGCATCCACCATCTCCACCGTCCCGCCCACCAACGCGAGCACCTGTGACAGCGCAACCGGCGACTCCAGCCACGGGTTCTTGGGCGTCACGATCCACGCGCGGCTGCCACCCGACTCCAGCGCCTCCAGTTCCACGTCGAGCCCCCCCGCCGCGCACTCCAACCGCGTCGCCCCGGAGCGCGGCAACAGCCCTCGCTCGGCTAGCAGATGGAACGTCGCCACAGTCGCGTGGCCGCAGAAATCAATCTCCGCCTCCGGCGTGAAGTACCGCAGCTTCACTCCCTGCGCTCCGGGGCCCGCCAACACGAAGGCTGTCTCCGACGCGCCCACCGCCGCGGCGATGCGCTGCATGGCGTCCACGCCCAGCCCCGCCGCATCCAGGACCACGCCCGCGCGGTTGCCGGCTCCCGGCGTCCGCGTGAAGGCATCGACAATGCTCACCTGCATGGTGTGCTCCTCCGCTGGCCACCTCGCTCGATGGCCGAGGATTGTACCGAAACAATCGACCTCAAGAATCGACACAATCGATGCATTGCGCGGAGCCGCCCGTCAACCGTATGAATTGTCACCATGACAATCTGGACGCCCAACCTCCGCGACCGAGAGGGTCCGCTGTACCGGGTCATCGCGGATGCGCTCGGCGCGGACATCGAGGAGGGCCGCCTCGCTCCGGGGACACGCCTGCCAACCCACCGGGAGCTCGCTGAGAAGGTCGGCGTCACCGTGGGCACGGTGACCCGGGCCTACGCGGAGGCGGAGCGCCGAGGCCTCATCGGCGGAGAGGTGGGCCGAGGCACCTTCGTGCGCCACCGCGACACGCCCCGCCACCTGCCCTCCCCCGCACCAGATGAAGGGGATGACGCCCTGGTGGAGCTGGGCCTCAACTGGCCCGCCACGCCATCAGGCGACCCGGCCGGCACCGCGTTCGCGAAGACCCTGGACGCCGTGCAGCGCTCGCCCCGCGTCGCGGAGCTGCTCGAGTACGCCCCGCACCTGGGCCACCTCTCGCACCGCGAGGCCGGCGCCGAGTGGATGTCCCGCTTCGGCCTCGACGTGTCCCCGGCGCGCGTCATGGTGTGTTCCGGTGGCCAGCACGCGATGGAGGTGGCGCTCAATGTCCTCACGCGCCCGGGCGACACGGTGCTCTGCGAGGCCCTCACCTATCCGGGCCTCAAGGTGCTCGCCAGCCGCCTCCACCTGCGTCTGCAGGGCGTGGCCATGGATGCGCAAGGACTTGTGCCCGAAGCCCTGGAGGCCGCGTGCCGGGGCGGCGCGAAGGTCCTCTTCTGTCTGCCCAATCTCCAGAACCCCACCGGCGCCGTCATGTCCGAGGAGCGCCGCCGCCGCATCGCCGCCGTGGCTCGCAAGCACGGGCTCTCCGTCGTGGAGGACGACGCCTACGGGCTGCTGCTCGACAAGCGCCCACCCCCGCTCTGCGCGCTCCTGCCCGAGTCCGGCTGGTTCATCGCGGGTGTCTCCAAGCTGCTCGCCCCGGGCTTGCGCATCGGCTACCTGGCGGCGCCCGAGGGCCCTGGTACGGAGCGCCTCGCGGAAGAGGCCGCGCTCGCCTCACGCATGACGCCCGCGCTCACGGCCGAGCTCGCCGCGAGATGGGTGAACGACGGCACCGCGGACGAGCTCGTCACCCGCCGTCGACGCGAGGCCCGGGAGCGACTGGAGCTGGCGAAGGAAATCCTTGGAGACAGGCTGCGACGCATTCCCGCGAACCACGTCACCTATCACCTGTGGCTCGAGCTGCCCGGCGGCTTCCGCGCGGAGCCCTTCACGTCGCAGGCCCGGCGGCGCGGAGTCTCCGTCACACCCGCCGAGGTCTTCAGCGTGGGGCCCGCCACCGCGCCGGCGGCGGTGCGCCTGTGCCTGGGAGCACCGCGCACCCGCGCCGCGCTGGAGAAGGGCCTCCAGCGCCTGAAAGACACGCTGGAGGGAGGGCCGGAGCCCCTCGCCTCCATCGTCTGACGACTACTTCTGCGGCGGCGGCACCGGACGGACATGCAGCTCGCGCAGCTGCTTGTCGTCCACGTCGCCCGGCGCGCCCGTCATCAGGTCCGTGCCCGTCTTCGTCTTCGGGAACGGAATCACGTCGCGCAGCGACTCGGAGCCGGTGAGCAGGAAGGCGAGCCGGTCCATGCCCAGCGCGATGCCACCGTGCGGAGGCGCGCCGTACTTGAGCGCGTCCAGCAGGAAGCCGAACTTCGTCTGCGCCTCCTCGTCGCCGATACCCAGCGCCTTGAAGACCTCCGCCTGCACCTTCGGGTCATGCAGACGGATGGAGCCGCCGCCAATCTCGAAGCCGTTGAGCACCACGTCGTAGCGGTGGCACTTCACCCGGCCCGGCTCCGTCAGAAGATATTGCACGTCGCCATCGTGCGGCCGCGTGAAGGCGTGGTGCGCCGCCACCCACGTATTCGTCTCCTCGTCGTGCTCGAACAGCGGCGGGTTCACCACCCACAGGAACTTCCACTGGCCGCCGCTGCCGTACTCCGGAATCAGCCCCAGCTTCTTGGCGACATGCACGCGCAGGTTCGCCATCACCGTGTGGACCAGCGCCTCCTTGCCGAACTGGAACAGGATGAGGTCGCCCGTCTTCGCGCCCACCGCCTGGTTGATGGCCGCGCGCAAGGCCGGCGTGATCGTCTTGGACAGCGGCGACTGCGTCCACTCGCCACCCTCCGCCACCTTCGCGCGCGCCAGGCCCTTGGCGCCCGCCTGCTTGGCGAACTCCTCCAGCTTGTCGCTCTCCGCGCGGCTCATCGCCTTGTCCGCGGGGATGACCATCGCCTTGACGATGCCCTTGTTCTGCACCGCCTCGAACATCATCGGCACGCCGCCCGCCTCGCCGTGCTCGCGAATCAGGTCCGTCAGCACCGTGTGCTCCAGCCCGAAGCGCAGGTCCGGCTTGTCGTTGCCGTACTTCGACATGGACTCGTAGAAGTCCATGCGCATGAACGGCGTGGGCACGTCGATGCCCAGCACCTCGCCCCACAGCTTCTTGATGAGCCCCTCGATGATGGTGAAGATGTCGTCCTGGCTGACGAAGCTCATCTCCACGTCGATCTGCGTGAACTCCGGCTGCCGGTCCACGCGCAGGTCCTCGTCACGGAAGCACTTCACGATCTGGAAGTACCGGTCGAAGCCCGCCACCATGAAGAGCTGCTTGTAGAGCTGCGGGCTCTCCGCCAGCGCGTAGAACTTGCCCGCGTTCATCCGGCTGGGCACCAGGAAGTTGCGCGCGCCGCCGGGCGTGTACTTGCCCATGAACGGCGTCTCCAGCTCCAGGAAGCCCTGGTCCACCATGTACGCCCGCGTCAGCGCGTTCATCTGCGAGCGCGTGCGCAGCGACTTCTGCAGCGGCGCGCGGCGCAGGTCCAGGTAGCGGTGCGCCAGCCGCTTCTCCTCCGACGTGTCGATGGAGTCCTCGATCGGGAACGGCGTCGGCTCCGAGCGGTTGAAGATGGTCAGGTCGCTCGCCTGGACCTCGATTTCACCCGTCTTCATCTTCGGGTTCACGTTCTTGCCGCGCGACACCACCTTGCCGCGCACGCCGATGCAGTACTCCAGCCGAAGGCTGCCCGCGAGGCCATGCGCCTCCGCGTGGTCCGGCTCGAACACCACCTGCGTCAAGCCGTCGCGATCCCTCAGGTCGATGAAGACCGCGCCACCATGGTCGCGTCGATTGTGCACCCAGCCGAAGAGGACGACCTCCTCGCCGACATTGCGCGCCGTGAGCTGGCCGCAGGTGTGGGTACGCTTGACCTCGGAGATGAACGGGACCGCCATAAAGACCGCCTGCGCTGTGCGTAGAGGGAAAAGGCGCGGCACCATAAAGAGCGTGGAAACGATGCGTCAAGGAGTCCGCGCCGGCCTGACAGCTCCCAGACGGTCGCCGCCTGACGCGCGTTCCTGACGGCCCCGGAAAGCCCTGCCCGCCCGACGTCGACCTGCCTGGAGAACCTCACGGCCCCACGGCATCGTCCCCGCGGCCAGGATGCTCGGCCCCCTGCCCTGTCCGGCCGCGCGCCCACACCCCGCGTCTCCCTCACGCGCCGCTGGCACCCGGAGGGGAATACACGTTCCGCCCGGACCGGAGTAAAACGGCCCCATGCTCCGAACAGTCATCGCCACCACCGCCGTGCTCGGCCTGGCCGCCGGCTGTGCGCCCGACCCGAGCGCGCCGGTCAAGATTCGCGCCCTGGTGCTCTCCAGCAACGGGCAGTACATCCCCGAGGAGGTCGAGCTCAAGACGGTCTCCGACATCGTCGGTCTCAGCGGCAGCGTGGCCGACCTGCACGGCGGCGCGCGCATCGTCCTGGACCCCAACGACCCGGACCTCGGCGGCGCCACCACCCCCGAGGCCTTCGTCAACGCCCTGCTCAAGGACGAGGGCCGCGACGTCACCGCCAGCTACATCACCCAGGGCGACGTCCTGTGGCCGGCGGACTTCCACACCTGGAACATGGTGACGACGTATTACAACCTCGAGCGCGCCTTCGATTACTTCCGCGAGGTCACCAACATCCCGGTCGCGGACTTCAAGAAGCCCCCCAGGACGTACTACTTCCCCGAGTTCCGCACCCCCGCCACCGACAAGGACCCCCTGCGGGACAACGCCTTGTACTTCTCGGCGATGGACTCCTTCTTCATCCTGCCCTTCGACGAGCTGCAGCGCGCGCCGCTCGCCATCAACGCGGGCGTCACCACCCACGAGTACGCGCACCGCGTCTTCAACCAGAAGGCCTACGGCGGCAACCCCTTCCCGCAGGCCCTGGGCACGTGGTCCGACGGCGGCGGCCCCAGCCCGGGCGCCAACATCCTCAAGTCCATGGACGAGGGCCTGGCGGACCTGCACGCCTACGGCGCCACCTGCCGCTCCAAGAACGGCTGTGACACGCGCTTCCTCTCCACGTCCTTCGAGGGCCAGTACGGCGCCGTCGCCGACGAGCGCGACCTGGCCCGCTCGGACCGCTGCATCGACGAGAACCTGCGCGACACGCTGCTCAGCGCCAACCTGAACCAGTTCGAGAACTACTACCGCGTGGGCACCATCCTCGCGAGCGCCCTGTACCAGGCGGGCGAGGCCACCGGGCAGCGCGACATCCTGCTGCGCTCCATCGTCACGGCGTACAACGACGAGTCCACGACCACGCCGGGCATCCTGCAGCTCACCCGTCAGTACCTGTCGGACCAGACCAAGTTCACGCTCGCCGTGGCGGTGACTCCCATCATCACCCACATCACGGACCTGCGCCTGAAGGAGGCCGTCTGCAACGAGGTGATGGACCACCTGCAGATTCCCCGGGATCTGCTCGTCGGCACCACCAATCCCAACCTCTGCCCGCCCAGCGCCGCGGGCGGCACCACCTGCCCCCGCCTGAGCGAAGACTGATGAGAACCGCCACCGTGAAGACCTGGCTCACCCGCTGCCTGCTGGGCGGCCTGCTCGTCGCGCCCGCCGCCCACGCGCAGACCGATGACGACCCGTACGCCTATCCGGAGGACGAGCCGGGCCCCACCCAGGAGCAGCTCGACGAGGAGGAGGCCTACGAGCGCCGCCGCCGCAACGCGGACCAGGTGGAGGAGTTCCGCGACATCTCCGAGCAGGAGGGCGAGGACGGCGACTTCAAGCGGCTCGCCGGCATCGACGACCCCAACAAGGGCTTCGCCGCGGAGCTGCTCGCCGGCGCGCTGCTGCTCGACTCGTCGCGAGGCCGCTTCGCCGAGCCCGTGCTCGGCCTGGGCATCCGCGCGACCTGGGAGTACGGCCGCATCCTCGACATCGAGCCCTTGCGCGAGGCGCTCTGGGCGGACCTGCGCTGGACGTACGGCAGCCAGAGCGACGGCACCCGGTTCCTGAAGGGCCGCTCCAGCCAGCACTACTTCACCCTCGCCCCCGCCTACGAGTTCAAGTTCGGCAAGTCGGACTTCGGTGTCTTCGGGCAGGTGGGCGGCGGCATCGCCTACCAGGCCACGTCCATCACCATCGACACCGCCGAGACGAAGGTGAACGGAATCAAGCCCGTCATCCAGTACGGCCTGGGCCTGCGCGGACGTCCCCGCGTGTTCGGCGACAGCAACATGAGGCTGTCCCTGCGCCTGGAGGCCATGGGCTTCCGCCGGGGCTACCTCAACGACTTCTTCCTGGGCGGCAGCGCCGGCATCGCCTTCTGAAGAACACTTCCCGGCCGCGCTCGCTCCCACGCGGGCGCGGCCGAGTGGAAGTTTTTCCACCTCCTGCCCACCGTGCGTTCCCCCGCCCCTCGGCATTCCGAGGAGTTGGGGGTTGGCATATGCCCTGCTTGTGTCCACCGTCGGGTGTGGGCGTAGAGCCCTCAGGGCGGCGCGGGGAGGCGAGGCATGACAGGCGTGCAGGGACAGACGCAGGGCCAGGGCAAGCACTGGGATCCGGTGTGCGGCAAGCAGTTGGAGACGCCGGAGGGCCAGCCCTCCTCGGAGTACAAGAAGCGCCGGTACTTCTTCTGCTCGGAGCGGTGTCGCCACACCTTCGAGCGTCAGGCGGAGCGCTTCCGTCTCAACGAGCTGGCCCGCGTGGGCGCGCTGATGACGCCCGGCCGGGTGCGCTGGGGTCTTGCCTGAGGTGACACCCGCGGGCCCGCGCGTCACCCGCGAGGGCCCGCCTCACAAGCCAAGGGCTCAAGCGGCGACGCGCACGTCCTTGAGGCGCAGCGACAGCTTACGCTGGCCCCGGAAGGTGTCGAAGCCGGCCTGGAAGGCCAGGTCCACCGGCCCCTCCACCAGCCGCACGCGGTCCGCCATGCCGAAGCCGATGGCGTCCAGCTCCGGCGCGTCCAGGAGGGCGAGCTTGAGGTGGCCGTGGCTGCCCGCGGACTTGGCCGGCAGCACGCGCGGACGGGCCACCTGGTGGCGCAGCACCAGCACGGGCTCCGGGTTGCCCTGACCGAAGGGCCCCAGCCGCTGGAGCGCCTCCACCGCCGTGGCGTCCAGCTCCCGGGGGCTCACCACCGCGTCCACGCGGCAGCGGGGGATGAGGTCCTCGGGGGACAGGCGCTGGAGGGCAATCTTCTCGAAGGCCTCGCGCAGCGCGGGCAGCTTGTCCGCGTCGATGGTGAGGCCCGCGGCGTGCTTGTGTCCGCCGAACCTGGTGAGCAGCTCCGAGCAGCCGCTGAGCGCGTCGAACAGGTGGAACGCCTCGATGCTGCGCGCCGAGCCCTTCCCCACCCCGTCCTTCACCCCCACCATGACGGTGGGCCGGTGGTAGCGCTCCACCACGCGCGAGGCGACGATGCCGATGACGCCCGGGTGCCAGCCCTCGTCGTAGAGCACGAAGCCGCGCGCGTCCTTGCGCTCCTCCGCCTGGGCCAGCGCCTGCGTGAGGATGGTGCTCTCGATGCCCTGGCGCTCCGCGTTGGCCCGGTCCAGGACCGACGCCAGCGCGCGCGCCGACTCGAGCGACTCCGAGCAGAGCAGCTGCAGGCCCAGCGACGCGTCATGCAGCCGACCCGCGGCGTTGATGCGAGGCCCCAGCCGGAAGCCCACCTGGCCCGCCGTGATCGGGGTGTCCGGGTCCATCCCCGCCACCTCCTTCAGCGCGCGCACGCCGGGACGACGCGCGGCGGTGAGCTCCTGCAGGCCGTGGGTGACGAGGATGCGGTTGGCGCCGGTGAGCGGCACCACGTCCGCCACCGTGGCCAGCGCCACCAGGTCCATCAGCGCCTTGAGGTTGGGCTCCTTGCGCGTGGCGAAGTAGCCGTCGTCGCGCAGCCGCTTGCGCAGCCCCATGCAGAAGTTGAAGGCCACGCCCGCCGCGCACAGCGCCTTGGTCGGGTACTCGCAGCCGGGCTGGTGCGGGTTGAGCACCGCCACCGCGGGGGGCAGCGTGGGCGGCACCGTGTGGTGGTCCACCACCACCACGTCCAGCCCCAGCTCCTTCGCGCGGGTGATTTCGGCCACGGACGTGATTCCGCAGTCCAGCGTCACCAGCACCCGCGTCCCATCCCCGGCGATGCGCTCCACCGCGCCCAGGTTCAGGCCGTAGCCCTCATCCAGCCGGTGGGGGATGTACGTGGCGAGCTGCGACATGCCCAGCTCGCGCAGGAACAGGAACAGGAGCGACGTGGAGCACACCCCATCCACGTCGTAGTCACCGTACAGCGTCACCTTCTCGCGCTTGTGCAGCGCGCGCACCAGCCGCTCGACGCCCGCCGCCATGCCCTTCATCCGGAAGGGGTCCGGCAGGTCCGCCAACCGGTCCGACAGGAACGCCGAGGCCGACTCCGGCGTCCGGTATCCCCGGTGCAGGAGCACCCTCGCCGCGAGCGGATGGAGCGACAGCTCCCCAGCGAGCGACCCCACCTCCTCCTCGACCACGTCTGGAAGCAACCACCGCACTCGCGAGCTCCCCTCCTCGGCGCACGGAACTCCTCCGTGGCCGGGACGAAATCTTGACACGCGAGACAGTACCTCAGACGTCTGACGAGGAAAGTCCAACCTGGGGCACGACATTTCCCTTCCTGCTCACGCGTTCAGGCATGCGCTTGCTCCTTCGCCTGCCGGTGGGAGGCGCGCCGTGCGCCCGGTGCACAGCTTGAGTGCACACCACCTGATAGGGAGGACGCATGTTTTCAAGGGGTATCCAGGTTGGCGCGCTGGCGCTCGCGATTCTCGCTGCGGGCACGGCCTCCGCGCAGGAGCGCAAAGCGGGCAAGCGCGGTGACGTCAACGTGTTCCTGAAGGGCGGCCTGGGCGACTACACGGGCAACCTGGGAGATCTGACGAGCACCGGTCCGTCGTGGGGTCTCTCACTCAACGTGCAGCCCACCACGTTCCTGGGGTTCGAGCTCGGCTACGAGGGCTCGCAGAACGGCATCAACGACGTGCGCATCCTCGACGACGGCCCGTCCATCGTCCGCCAGGGTGGCAGCGCGCTCGTGAAGCTCTCCCCGCCCATGCTCACCGCGGTGCGGCCCTTCGTCGGCGCGGGCTTCGGCCTGACGTACGTGGACGTGCGCGGCACCGGCGGCGGCTTCTACGACAACGACACCATGGAGGAGGTGCCGCTCGCCGCGGGCCTGGAGTTCAACAGCGGCGCGCTCACCGCGGGCCTCCGGGCCACCTACCGCCTGCTGATTGACGACGCGGGCTTCGCCAATGGCGCGGTGGAGGACTCCGACGGCGGCCTCTTCGACGCCTCCGTGACGCTGGGCGCGCGCTTCTAGCGCGACGTCCCGCTCCAGAAACACCGAGGGCCCTGAACTTCCGAACCTCCGGAAGCGCAGGGCCCTCTTTCGTGTCACGTCGCCCCTGCAGGGCCCGCGCGGCCTCAGGCCGGCGCGGTGACGCGGGCTTCCTTCGCCGCGGCGCGCTCGTCCAGCCAGATGGTCACTGGGCTGGCGATGAACACGGACGAGTAGGTGCCCACCACGATGCCCACCAGCATGGCCATGGCGAAGTCGAAGATCTCACCCACGCCGAAGATGAGCAGACCGATGAGCGACAGCGCCGTGGTGCCGGCGGTGAGGATGGTGCGGCCCAGGGTGTCGTTGATGGCGATGTTGATGACCTCCGCGAACGGCTTGCCCTTGAACTTGGCCATGTCCTCGCGGATGCGGTCGTAGATGACGATGGTGTCGTTCACCGAGTAGCCGACGATGGTCAAGAGCGCGGCGATGGCCGTGAGGTTGAACTCGCGGCGGCTCACCAGGTAGTAGCCCGCCACCATGATGACGTCGTGGAGCATGGCCAGGAGCGCGCCGGGGCCGAACTTGAAGTCGAACCGGAACGCCACGTAGATGAGGATGGCCACCATGGAGTACAGCAGCGCCATGACGCCGCGGTTGCGCAGCTGCTTGCCCACCTGCGGACCGACGTAGTCCACGCGGCGCTGCTCGAAGTCCGGCTTCTCCAGGCCCGCGCTCAGCGCGCCGAACACCTTGTCCGCCATGCCGCTGGCGACGACCTGGTAGTCGACGCCCGTGCCGCCCTGGTTCTCGCCCAGGACGCGGACCTCCTGCACGCCGGTGCCGGACTTCTCCACCGCCGCCTTGATGGCCTCCGCCGTCAGCGGCGTCGAGGAGCGGAAGTTGATGATGCCGTTGGCCAGGTCCGCGTAGACGTTCTTCACGCTTCCCAGGCCCTCGATGGCCGCCTTGGCCTTGTCCGCGTTCTCCTCGTTGAGCTGCGTGACGCCGCCCATGCGCAGGAGGAACGCGTTCTCGGAGGCGCTGCCGATGTTCTGCACGCTCACGTCGTGCAGGCCACCCTTCTCCGCGCGCTCACGCACCTCCGCCGCGGAGACGGGGTGGTCGAACTTCAGCTCGACCACCGTGCCACCCGCGAAGTCCACGCCGTAGTTGAACCCCACCGTGGCAATGCCCACCAGGATGGCGAGGTTGATGAGGGTGGAGATGAACACGGCCGGCTTGCGCTTGCCGATGAAGTCGATGTTGGTCTTGTTCTTGAGGATCTGCATGGCAGTTTCCCGGGCTCCCGCCGGTCAGACGGACACCGACTGCGCATTACGGCCGTGGACGAAGTAGGTCATCAGCACGCGCGTGACCATGATGGACGTGAACAGCGAGGCCAAGAGCCCGATGATCATCGTGGTGGCGAAGCCTCGCACCGGCCCCGTTCCCGTGAAGAACAGGATGAAGCCGGCGATGAGCGCCGTCACGTGCGCGTCGAAGATGGTCCAGAAGGCACGATCATACCCCTGGTCCACCGCCGCCTTCGCCGTCTTCCCGTGGGACAGCTCCTCGCGGATGCGCTCGTTGATGAGCACGTTGGCATCCACCGCGATGCCCAGCGTCAGCACGAACCCCGCGATGCCAGGCAGTGTCAGTGTCGCGTTGAAGAACGCCAACCCCGCCAGGATGAGCAGACCGTTGAGGATGAGGGCCACGTCCGCGATGAGCCCCGCCTTGCGGTAGTAGAGCGCCATGAAGAGCACCACCAGGCCCAGCCCCAGGACCACGGCCAGGCCGCCCTTCTTGATGAGCTCGTCACCCAGGCTCGCGCCCACCTGACGAATCTCGCCCACCGTCACCGGCGCGGGCAGCGCGCCCGCCTTGAGCACCAGCGCCAGCGTCTGCGCCTCGCCCAGCCACTCGTCGCGGGTGCGAGCACCCATGCGGCCCATGGTGATGCGCGCGCGGCCTCCGCCGATCTTCTCGTTGATGTTCGGCGCGGTGTGGACGTTGTCGTCCAGCACGATGGCCATCCGGCGGCCCACGCCCGCCTCGGTCAGCTTCTCGAACTCGCGCGCGCCGGCCGGGTCGAACGCGATGTTCACCTCCGGCTCGTTCATCTGGTTCACGGACGCGTCCGCGCCCGCCAGGCTCTCACCCGTGAGCGGGACGTTCTTGTCCAGCAGGTACGTGCGGTACGAGGAGCACTCGTTCTTCTTCAGCGGGTTCGCGATGCACTCGGTGACCACCTGGCGGTTCTCCGGAACCTTGTCCTTGGTGTACTCGAGCAGCGCCTCGCGCGAGGCGCTCTGCAGCTGCGCGAAGCCCCCCTCGTCCGTCACGGTGATGTCGCTGCCCGCGGGCGGCGGCGTCGTCTGGAGCATCTGCGCGAAGAACTGCGGGTTGGTGTCGTCCACCATCCGGAACTCGAGCTGCGCGGTGGTACCCACCAGCTCCTTGGCCTGCTCCGGGTTGCTGCGACCGGGCAGCGAAATCTGGATGGAGTCGGTGCCGAGCTTTCGCACGTCCACTTCGGCCACGCCCCACTTGTCGATGCGGCGGCGGATGACGAGCATCGCCTGGTCCACCGCTTCCTCACGGAAGCGGTTCACCTGCGTGTCGTCGGGCGACAGCACGAGCGTCGCGCCGTCGCGGCTGACCCGCTTGAAGTCGCCGAAGGTCGCCAGGACGTCCTTCTCGATGGCGTCCATCGTCGCCGGGTCCTTCGCCGTCAAGGTGAGCTGGAGCTTCTCCGGGTCCGTATCCGCCGTGACCTCGCCGAGCTTCTTGTCGGCGACGTACGTGGCGATCTGCTGGCCTCGGCGCTCGGTCCGCTTCTGGAGCGCCGTCTTGGTGTCCACGCGCATCACCATGTGGATGCCGCCCTGAAGGTCCAGGCCCAGGTTGAGCCGGTACTTCGCGGGGGGCGCCCACGCCGGCAGCTTCTCCTCGAGAAGCGCCAGGTTGTTGCGCTGGTCACGATCCATGACCACCAGCGTGTAATACGTCGGAATCAGGAACCAGAGGGTCCCCAGCGTCACCGCGACAATCAGTCCGAACTTCCACCACCAGCCGCGGTCCATTTTTACTTCTCCTCCTTCTTCTTCTCTTCGGTCGGCGCCCCCGCCTGCGCGCCCTCGGCCACCGTGCCCTTGGCACTGATGGACGTCTTCAGGATGCGAATGCGCACACCGCTCGCGACCTCCACCGTCACGGTCCGCTCGTCCACCTGGTGGATCTTCCCGAGCATGCCGCCCGCGGTGACCACCTCATCGCCCTTCTTGAGCGAAGTGAGCAGGTTGCGGTGCTCCTTCATCTGCTTCTGCTGTGGGCGGATCATCACGAAGTACATGATCGCGACCAATCCCACGAGCAGAGCCAGGGTGTTCAGCGGGCTCGTCCCGCCGCCCCCGGCCTGCGCCAGCATCAAAAAGCTCTCAGCCACAGACTGCCTCGTCGGTTGTGGAAGGCTTGGGATGGGGGACCCCCCACGCTAATCGAGGAACCCATCCTGAAAGGGGGCCCTCTTAGCAAGGGGTCCCCATGTGAGCAAGTGAACGCGGGAACCCCGACATCCCAACCGCCCGCTCAGCGGCCACGGGTCCGCTCGGCCTCCTGGGCCCGCGCCCGCTCGCGGAAGTCCCGGGCGAAGGCGGCGTAGCGGTCCTCCGCGATGGCCCGGCGCACCTGGGCCATCAACCCCAGGAAGTAATGGAGGTTGTGCAGGGTGTTCAGGCGCATGGCGAGGATCTCCCCCGCCGCGAACAGGTGGCGCAGGTAGGCCCTGCTGAAGTTGCGGCAGGTGTAGCAGGAGCACTCAGGGTCCACCGGCCTGGGGTCCTTGGCGAACGCCGCGTTGCGGATGGTGAGCTTGCCCTCCGAGGTGAAGAGCAGGCCGTTGCGTGCACAACGCGTCGGCAGCACGCAATCGAACATGTCCACCCCGTGCTCCACGCACGTCACCAGGTCCACCGGGGTGCCCACGCCCATGAGGTAGCGGGGCTTGTCCCGGGGGAGCAGCGGCGCGGAGTACGCCACGCCCGCGTGCATGGCCTCGGGGGCCTCGCCCACCGAGTAGCCGCCCAGCGCGTAGCCGGGCAGGTCCACCGCGCACACCTCCTCGGCGTGGCGCTTGCGCAGATCCTCGTGCAGGCCGCCCTGGACGATGCCGAAGAGCGACGAGCGCCCCCGGGTCCACGCCTTCTCGCACCGGTGCAGCCAGCGGGTGGTGCGCGCCAGGGACTTCTCCAGATACGCGCGCTCGGCGGTGGAGGGCGGGCACTCGTCGAACGCCATGATGACGTCCGCGCCCAGCGTCTCCTGGATGTCGATGGAGCGCTCGGGCGTGAGGAAGTGACGCGCGCCGTCGAGGTGGGACTGGAAGGCGGCGCCCTCCTCGGTGATCTTCCGCTTCTCCGACAGGCTGAAGACCTGGAAGCCGCCGCTGTCGGTGAGCATGGGCCGGTTCCAGGAGACGAACTGGTGCAGGCCGCCCATCTCGCCCACCAGCGCCTCACCGGGGCGCAGCATCAGGTGGTACGTATTGCCGAGGATGATCTGCGCGTCCATGGCGAGCAGATCGTCCGGGCCCACGCCCTTGACGCTGCCCACGGTGCCCACGGGCATGAAGATGGGCGTCTCGATGGGGCCGTGGGGCGTATTGAGCCGTCCGCGGCGGGCCTTGGTGCCGGACGCGTCCTCGTGGAGCAGCTCGAACTTCACCATGCCCGGCGCCACCCGCGTGTCGCCCTTCTCGCGCGGCGTGCCCGCGTCCTGCTCGTGCTGCTCACCCATGACACTCACTCCGACACCAGCATGGCGTCGCCGTAGCTGAAGAATCGATATCCCGCGCGCACCGCCTCTGAATACGCGGCGAGGGTGCGTTCCCGGCCCAACAAGGCGCTGACGAGCACCACCAGCGTGGAGCGCGGCAGGTGGAAGTTCGTCAACAGCGCGTCCACCTGACGGAAGGTGAAGCCCGGGCGGATGAAGAGCGTCGTCTCGCCGGGACCCTCGCGCAGCTGGCCCGTCGCCGCGTCGGTGGCGGACTCCAGCGTGCGCACCACGGTGGTCCCCACGGCCACCACGCGCCGGCCTTCCGCCTTCGCCGCGTTCACCTCGCGCGCGGTGGACTCGGGCACGGTGTAGCGCTCGGGGTGCATGTGGTGCTTGTCCAGCTCCTCCTCGCGCACGGGGAGGAAGGTGCCGGGCCCCACGTCCAGCGTCACCAGGGCGCGGCGCACCCCGCGGGCCTCGAGCGCGGCCAGGGTGTCCTGGGTGAAGTGCAGGCCGGCGGTGGGCGCGGCCACGGCGCCGGAGGCCTTGGCGTACACCGTCTGGTAGCGCTCGGCGTCCGCGGCGTCGGGTTCGCGGGTGATGTAGGGCGGCAATGGCAGGCGGCCCGCGGCGTCGAGCAGCGAGGCCAGCGACGCACCGGGCGGCGCGTGGAAGCGCACGCGGTACTCCCCGCCCCCCAGGACCTCGAGCACCTCGGCCTCCAGGCCGCTGGCGAACGTGAGGCGCTGGCCGGGCTTGAGGCCCTTGGAGGCCTGGCCCAGGCAGAGCCAGTCGAGCGACTCGGGGGCACCACCGAGCGCGGCGGAGGTGAGCGTGGAGGCGGCCGGACGCACCACCAGCAGCTCCACGCGGCCTCCGGAGCCAGCCTTCTGGCCCAGCAGGCGCGCGGGGATGACGCGGGCGTCATTGAGGACGAGCAGGTCTCCGGCGCCGAGCAGCTCCAGCACGTCGGAGAACTGGCGGTGGCTCACGTCACCCGAGGAGCGGCGCACGTGCATCAGCCGCGAGGCGTCGCGCTGGGGGAGCGGCGCCTGGGCAATCTGGGACTCGGGGAGCTCGAAGTCGTAGTCTGAGAGGCGGGACGACACGGGGTTGGCGCTTGTAGCAGCCCCCACGCCGCCACGGAAAGCGCGCCGACGCCGGGGGCCTCAGTAGAGCTGCTGCAGCTCGGCGCCGGGGTAGTAGTGGGTGAGGATTTCCAGGTACCCCCTGCCCTTGTCGGCGAGCGCCTTGGCGCCCCACTGGCAGAGCCCGGCCCCGTGGCCATAGCCGCGTCCGGAGAACTGGTAGCCCTGGTCGGTCCGTTCCACCTCGAAATCGAGGCTCTTGAGCCGGGTGTAGCCGAGCCTCCGCCGCAGCTCCACGCCGTCCACCGAGCTGCCGTCCCCCAGGGTGACGCGCGTGACGCGGCGGGTGGACGTGCGGGCGGTGATTTTCATGCCCTGGGCGGGCCGCTTGAGCGCCGCCTTGATCTCGGCATCCGACATGGAGGCGGACCAGCGGCTCGCGGGCAGCCGGCCGCACGGGCAGTCGACGGGCTGCAGGTAGGGCAAGTCCCGGTGGAGGGCATCCTGGCCGGACTCGGTGCGGCCGCCGCAGGAGGCGTGGAAGTAGGCCTCGATGGGCGCGAGCTCGTAGGTGAGCACCTGGCCGCGGGTGGCGTCCACGGCGGCGCGGGTGCGCGGGTCCTCGCGGTTGACGCCGCCGTACACCTGGTGGAGCACGCTGCTGCCCAGATGAAACGCGTTGCTGTAGGCATCCAGCTTCTTCTGCAACGCGTAGGTGCGAGCGGCCACGGCCTGGGCCTTGAGGGCCTCGGGCGGGAAGGACACGGGCATCTCGCTGCCGAGCACCGCGGCCAGGTAGTCCTCGAGGGGGATGACGTTGATGAGCTGCAGGCCCTCGCGCAGCGGGCGCACGACGACATCGCCGCGCACCTGGGTGTTGCCGGCCTTGATGGGCTGCTCCCCGGGAATCGTCCCCGCGTCCTCGGAGGTGCTCAAGCCGGCGCGGAAGCGCACCGAGTCCCCGAGCACCGGCGCGCCGTTGACCTCGAGCTTGCCGGCCTTGCGTCGGACGATGGCGACCTCCGAGGGGATGGAGACGTAGGTGGCCTCCTCGCTGTCCGCGCCGAAGCCGAGGCCCTGTCCCCGGATGCGCACCTCACTCCCCGTGTCCTCGATGGCGATGCGCAGGGTCTCCACGGCGAGCGAGCGTGGAGCGGCGAGCAGGAGCAGGAGGAGTGCAACAGGTCGCAACATGGCCTGGGAGTGTAGGAGGGTGGCCACGTGCCTCAAGAAAACGACCAGTGGATGGGCGAGGATGGCGGCCACGTGACACCTCCCGAGTCCTCCCCTTCCCGACCTCCCCCCCAGGCCTTCGTCCGGGCCCTGCGAGAGATGGAGCCCCGCTCCGCCGCCGTCCTCACCCGTCGACTCGTGACGGGGGCGTCCCTGGGCGACTGCGCGCGCTTCTATGGCGTCACGGACGAGGCGCTGTCGGTGATGCTCCTTCGGGCGGCCGTGTCGTTGACGCGGAATGTCTTCCCCGGGGCCCGGGAGCCCGCGACGGCGGAGGAGGAATCCGCCTGGGCGAGGATGCTCGCGGCGGCGCTGGAGCGCGAGGACGCCCCGGTTCCCGCGGGCCTGGTGCCCGTGGTGGAGGCGTGTCGCAGGCTGCGAGCGCTGAGCGGCGACGTGACGGCGGGGCTCGAGGCCGCGACGCGGGAGGACCAGGCATCGCCCCAGCGGCGTCGTGAGGACTGGCTGCGCAGGCTCGCCGTCATGGCCCTGCTGGCGCTGACGGCCTATCTGTACCTGTCGCGTCCCGAGGAGCCCGCGCGTCGCCCCAGCACGGCGCCACAGCCCACGGCGCCGGACTCGGGACGCCCCTGAGCATTCGAGAGCACGGGGGCATCGCCCTGCACGTGCCGCCTCGCCCCTGGCCGCGTGGACGAACACACCAGGCACCTCGCGAAGCGGGGGCGCCATCCCGACCTGCGGCGTCCATGGGACGTCAGCCCAGCGCAGCGGTGCAGTGACTCCTCCGACGGGCCGCCTCGTGGGAGGCGCTGCCCCTGGCTTCGCCGACGCACCTGACAGTCCCACCGGAGCGCCTATCCGCCGCCGATGGACCGCCGCGCCTGGCATGGGACAACGGCCCAGCGCGGCGGCCACCGTTGCTGGGGGGGTCGCGCTTCGACAACTTCAGGCCGCTTCTCCACGGACCGAGCAAAGACTCCGCACCGTCGGGCGCGCGCAACAGACAGCGCCGGAGCGCCGGTCATCGGCCGACATTGGGAGCATGGGGCGCTGGACGACGGGGCAACCCGGCGCGTAAGGGGAATCCATGAGTGCCCTCTCCTTCGCCCTGCCCCTGGTCGTCCTCACGTCCCTCCTGGCTGGCTGCGCGCGCAACGTGGACACGCGCGTCGCGGGAGATGACGACGCGGCCATCGATGGCGCCGCCGCGCGACTCGAGGAGCTGCGGGTGCGGACCGCGCGAGACGACCTGACGTGCGACCAGCGCTGCGCCGCGGCGACACAGACGTGCGAGGTCTCCGAGGAGCTCTGCGCCCTGGTGGACCGGCACGCGGACCGCGATGACCTGCCCCCGCGCTGCGCCGAGGGTCGGGAGCAGTGCTCCAGCGCCCGGGACGGCTGTACGAGCTGCCGCAATGGCTGAGCCCACCGGCGCGCGCCCGCCGGGGCTTCACGGGATTCGCCCCCGTCGCCACACTGTTCTCCAGCAGGAACGCAACCGGTGCACGCCGGTGGATGGCCGTGCTTAGATGCCCTTGTTTCCAACATCGAGGAGCCGCGTCATGTCCCGCCCCATCTCCATGCTCATCGCTGCCCTGCTCGTCGTTCCGGGCGGTGCTGGAGCGCAAGAAGGGGGCGAGATGACTCCCGAGAAGGTGGCGCAGATCCGCCGGGACGAAGCGGCGGCGATGAAGCAGGTGGATGAGGAGTTCGGCAACCGCAAGCCCTCGGAGATGAGCAACGAGGAGCGCGGACAGGCCAGCCGCAAGCAGGCCGCCGTCACCGCCGCAGTGATGGAGAAGCACGGCGTCAGCGCGAAGGAGTACGAGCGCTTCACCGCGAAGATGGGGCCGGAGGGCAACGAGCGCGCCAAGGTCGAGGCCCAGCGTCTGGAAGACCAGGCCAAGGCGGCCGCGGCCCGCCAGGCCGCCGCGGCGAAGGCCAGCGAGGAGAAGGAGGTCTCCGTCCAGAAGGGCTTCGACAACGAGAACCCCGTCGAGCTGGAGTCCTCCGGAGGCGATGGCCCCGAGGTCGAGATTGGCATCCCCGTCGAGGACGAGGCGGGCGGCGAGAACGGTGAAGGCGTGGAGACCGCCGAGGGCGAGGGTGGAGGCGCGGTGGGCGCCGATGCCGCCGCGTCGGCCGAGGACAACGTGCAGGTGGAGGTGATGGGCGACGGCGACGCGAAGCCGGCGAAGAAGGCCGTGCGCCGCGCCAGCTCCGAGTCGTCCAAGGCGAAGAAGAAGTTCGTCCGGAAGAAGAAGTCGAGGGACGACTGAGCGTCGTCCCACGGAGCCTGGGCCGAGGCCCGGGCCTCAGCCCTTCCGGTGGTAGCCGAACTGCTGGGCCCGCTCGCGCCACGTCTCGTCATACGGACAGGCGCAGTCGGTCTCCTCGGGCTCCGGATAGGCGTAACGCTCGCCCTTGAAGTTGCGGAACACCGTCTCGCGCTCGTTGCGCTCGACGACGTAGTCCGGCTGGAGCGTCACCTTGCCGCCGCCGCCCGGCAGGTCCACCGCGAGGTGCGGCACGGCGAGCCCCGTGGTGTGCCCCCGCAGCTGCTGGATGATCTCCAGCCCCTTGGCGATGGGCGTGCGCAGGTGCTCGCAGCCTTCCGCCACGTCCATCTGGTGCAGGTAGTACGGGCGCACGCGCGTGCGCAGCAGCAGGTGTGACAGCTCCTTGATGATGCGCGCGTCCGAGTTGAGCTGCCGCATCAACACGGCCTGGTTCTCCACGGGCACGCCGTGGTCCACCAGCCGCTCGCAGGCCTCGCGAGCCTCGGGCGTCACTTCCTTCGGGTGGTTGAAGTGGGTGACGACGAAGACGGGCGCGTAGCGGCGCAGCAGGCTCGCCAGGGAGTCGGTGACGCGCATGGGCAGCACCACGGGGACCCGGGTGCCGATGCGAATCATCTCCACGTGGGGAATCTCGCTCAACGGCGCGAGCAGCTCCTCCAGCCGCTGCTCGCTGAGCAGGAACGGGTCTCCGCCGGAGATGAGGACGTCGCGCACCTCGGGGTGACGGCGCACGTAGTCGATGCCCCGCCGCATCTGGTCCTTGGACAGCTCCGCCACGCCGCCCTGGGTGATGCGCCTGCGCGTGCAGTGACGGCAGTAGACCGAGCACGTATCCAGCGCCAGGAACAGCACCCGGTCCGGATACTTGTGGACGATGCACTCCTCCGGCCGCGTCTTGTCCTCGCCGAGCGGGTCCTCCAGCTCGCCGGGACGCACGCGCGCCTCGGCGCGCACGGGGATGGACTGCATGCGCACCGGGCAGAACGGATGCTCCGGGTCGATGAGCGACAGGTAGTACGGGCTGATGCCGATGCGGAACAGCGAGGCCGTCTCCTGGACGCCCGCGCGCTCATCGGCGGTCAGCGGCACGTAGCGCTCGAGCTGCTCCAGCCCGCGCACCGCATGCCGCTGATGCCAACGCCAGTCGGCCCACTCCGCGTCGGTGGCCTGGGGGAACAGGCGACGGCGCCCCTCGGAGCTCAACGAGGTCCGCTCGGAGCGAGGCTCCGGCGACGGGGGCACCACCCACGCGGAGGAATCCATCACGCCGCCTTCGTCTGTTCCCGCCACCAGGCCTGGCCCGCCTCGGGCAGCGAGTCGATGGGGTCGAAGTACTCGTACTTCCGGTTGAGGGCCTCGGGGTCGTTCGCCTCGATGCCCGTGCGGTAGTTCTTGGTCCAGTACGAGATGCCGCGCTCGCGGTCGTACTCGGCGATCTGATGGACCCAGCGCTTGCCGACGAAGGGCACGTCACAGACGATGCGCGGCGTGGCGAAGCCCGGCATGTAGCCCATGATGTCGTGCTGCAGCCGCTGCGCCTGGTCCACCGACAGCCGCCAGTGCTCGCTGTTGGGGATCATGTCGCACATGTAGAAGTAGTACGGCAGGATCTTCGCGTGGTCGAGCAGCGTGAAGCACAGCTCGAGCAGCGACTGCGCGCTGTCGTTCACCCCGCGCAGCAACACGCCCTGGTTGCGCACGTCGCGGAAGCCCATGTCCAACAGCTTTCGCACCGCCTTGCCCACCAGCGGCGTGAGCTGCGAGGCGTTGTTGACGTGCGTGTGCAGCGCCAGGTCCACGCCCCGCTCCACCGCCTTCTTCGCCAGCCGGTCCAGCCCCGCCAGCACCGAGTCCTGCAGGAAGTGCTGGGGAATGGCCATCAGGCCCTTGCTGGCCAGACGGATGTCCCGGATGTTCGGGATGTCCATCAGCGAGCTGACGAACGGCTCGAGCTGCTGGATGGGCAGGTTCGCGATGTCGCCGCCGGACACCACCACGTCGCGCACCGTCGGCGTGCGACGCAGGTACTCGAGCATCTGCTCGTAGCGATCTTTGGGGCCTATCGAGAATTTGTGTTTGCTGACCTGGGGCACGTCGTTGCCCACCAGGTCCATGCGGGTACAGTGTCCACAGTACTGGGGACACGTGGGCAGCATCTCCGCGAGCACCTTGGTCGGATAGCGGTGCGTCAGCCCCTCGACGACCCACATGTCCTGCTCGTGGAGGCTGTCGCGGCTGGCCTTCGGGTGGTTGGGCCAGTCCGTCAGGCGGTCCGCGAAGGCCGGCAGCATGTAGCGGCGCACGGGGTCCTTCCAGAGGTCCTGGAAGTCCATCGTGTTGAGCATCTGCGGGGGCACGAGGATGGACATCGTCGCGCGCTCGCGCTGATCCCGCTCCAGGCTCTCCGCCAGGTCATCCGGGAGCAGCGCGCCGAGCGTCGCCTTGAGCTCCTTCAGGTTCTTGACGGTGTGCTTGCGCTGCCAGACGGAGCTCTCCCACTCCGCCTGGGTGACGTCCTTGTACCCGGGGATGCGCTTCCAGTCGGGTTCGACGAACTCACGGCGGAGCGGATAGGAAAAAGGCTGCTGGGCAGGACCGGCCTCGGTCTTGCCCCGGATGGGCGTCGTGGTCATGGCGCATTCCCTCAGCGTGTGGCGTCGCGGGCCGGGCGTCATACCGCGCCCGGCACCGGTTCATTCAACAATTCGACGACGCGCAGCCTGCCCGACTCCTCACTCGATGGCGACGTTGACGAGCTTCTCCATCTTGCCTTCCGCGATGGAGACAACGAAAGGCTTGCTCGTCTTGCCATTGAGTTTGAAGGTGATCTTCCGCTTGCCCACCGGCAGGACCAGGGGGCTGCCGAGGGTCACCGGCGTCTGTCGGCCAGTCTTCTTTCCGTCGACGAAGATCTCCGCGCCCGCGGGCTTGGTGCTGCACGCCAGCGTCCCCGTGGCCTTGGACGCCGGAGGCGGCTTGGGCGGCTGCGGCCTCGGAGTCGGCGGCGGGTCGGCCTGTACCACGGGCTTGGGGGGCCGAGGAGCCTCCTCCTTCACGAGCTGGAACGGAACGGTCAGCTCGTCCCCCTCTCCCTTGGCGACGAACTTGCCCGAGTAGGGCTTGTAACCCGCGAGCTTCGCCGTGAACTGGTAGGTCTTGCCCGCCTCCAGGTTGGCCATCCGCGCGTCGGGCGTGAGCCCCACCCGGCTGCCATTCACGGAGATCTCCGCGCCGTCGGCGCCCTCGAACACCGCCGCGAGCTTCTTGGGCGCGGGCGGCTCCACGGGGGCCGTGGGCGTGCTGGGAGGAGGCTCCACCTTCACCGTCTCCGTCGGCGAGTCGGTGCCCGGCTTCGCATCGCTCGGAGACTCCGTCCCAGGCTGGGCTGGAGGCGTGCCGGGCTGGCCCGGGTCCACGACCGTTCCCGGGTTGTTCTCCGGGGGCGTCGCGGGGCGCTCGGCCACCTCGACGGGCTTGTTCGGGGGAGGCTCGTCCTGAGGAGGCTCGACTGCATCGGGCACCAGGCTGAAGGACTCGGCGAGCGGCGTGCCCTCGACGACCTTCACGAACTTCCGCTCGGACTTGTGTCCCGGAGCGCTGGCGATGACCTCGTAGTCACCGGCGGGGAGGGCCAGGACGGTGTTCGGCTCGACGGCCTGGTTGTTCACCGTGACGGACGCGCCCACCTGGGGCGTCACGGAGAAGATGACCTGCTCTCCCCCCGAGCCGCTCATCACGAGCGCCAGGAGCAGAATCAACACGGCGACGATGCCCGCCGCGGAACCGAAGAGCACCGGCTTGGGCAGGTTCGCGAGCGTCTGCAGGAGCGGCGGCTGCCCCTTGCCGGAGCCCTTCGCCTTGGGCTTGGCCTTCGTGGGCTGAACGGGCTTGGCCTTCCCCTTCCCGCCCTTGTTCGCCACGGGCGCGGGCGCCTGGGAACCGGTGACCTCTTCGGGGTCCTGGTGGTCGTCGGCGTAGGCGCCGTCGTCGTGCTGACCGTAGCCGTCCTGGTGGTCGTAGCCCTCGTCCTGGGGCGCATCGAAGGCGCCGGTGTCGTGGGGCTGCTGCGAGCCGCGCTGACCGCCACGGCCCCCTCGCCCGTTCTGGGCGACGGTGATGTTGCCCGTCGTCTCCTCGGGCGGCTCGTCCTCCATCGGCCTCGAGCGCGAGGGCGGAGCCGTCGGCGCCGGGCCAATCATCGTCGCGCCGGAGTAGGCCTCGCCGTCCTCGCTGGCGATGACCACCTGGGCCTTGGGCCCGCTCTTGCCCTTGCGCATCGAGGGCTCGGGCTCACGCGACGGATAGGCGGACGCGGTGCCGCTGCCCTGGAGCGTGGGGTTCTCGGACCGTCCCGTGATGCTGTCGTCGACGAGCACGCTGCTCTCGGCGACGCGCGTCTCCGGCGACATGAAGGTCTGGGTCGAGTCGACGATCTGCGTCTTGTCGCCCGCGCCGACGCCCATCTCCTCCAGCTCCTCGGCGGAGGGAGGCGGGATGTAGCCAGGGGCTGGATGCCCCGGCGCCGTCGGGGCACGCCCCGCGGGAGAGCCGGTCACCACCACCGCCGGCGGAGGACGCTGCTTGGTGCTGCGAACCTGCGCGGGAGGCGGGACGGTGATGCCCGAGGTCTCGATCTGGTCCGGGCGCTCGATGCCCGCGAACCGCTCCATCTTCTCCGCCTCGCGGAGCATGTCCTCGGCGAAGGCCTCCTTCATGTAGGAGGACAGATGCTTCGACGAGTAGATGGCATCCCCCGCGAGGAGGAAGCGCATCAGGTCCTCGGCGAGGTCGGAGCCCCACTGGTAGCGCTCCTCCGGCTCGCGGGCGAGCGCCTTGAGGACGACCTTCTCGAGCCCTGGGGGGATGTTCGGGTTGAACTCGCGCGGCAGCGGGACGTCCGCGTTGCGCACCTTCTCCAGGGTGGAGAAGTCCGACTCGCCGACGAAGAGCTTCTCGCCGGTGAGCATCTCGTAGAGCAGCACGCCGACGGCGAAGATGTCGCTGCGCCGGTCGATGGGCATGCCCCGGACCTGCTCCGGGCTCATGTAGCCGAACTTGCCCTTGAGGATGCCGGCCTGCGTCTTCTGCGAGCGGTTGGCCGCCTTGGCGATGCCGAAGTCGATGACCTTGACCTCGCCCTCGTACGAGATGAGGACGTTCTGCGGCGACACATCGCGGTGGATGATGTGGAGGTCCTGGCCGCGCGCGTCCTTCTTGCGGTGGGCGTAGTCCAGGCCGTCACACAACTTGGAGGCGATGAACACCGCCTGGGCGGTGGGCATGATCTCCTTGCGCCGCCGGTACCGCTCCAGGATGGTCCGCACGTCGCGACCCGCCACGTACTCCATGGCGATGAAGTAGGTGTCGTCGTGCTTCCCGAGCTCGTGGATGTGCACGATGTTGGCGTGGTTCAGCTGAACGCTGATCCGCGCCTCGTCGATGAACATCGTGATGAACTCTTCGTCCTCCGCCATCGTGGGGAGGATCTTCTTGATGGCGAGGATGCGCTCGAAGCCCTCGACGCCGAAGGCCTTCGCGATGAACACCTCGGCCATGCCGCCGACGTTGATGCGCTCGAGGAGCAGGTACTTCCCAAAAAGGGTCGGCTTCTTCATCTCGTGGAGCGGTCCGAGGCCGGGGTGAGCACCGCGGCAGGCGGAGCGCAGACCGGGCGGAGAAGTGGGACTCTAGTTCTGCACAGATAGCGAGTCAAACACCTCGGCAGCCCCAAAAGCCGAACGAATTCAGAAGGTTGAGGGGTTCAGAGGCCACTCGGAGGCAGCGTGGGGACCAGGCGCAGCGTCGTCTGTCGGACAGGACCTGATGCGCTCCCGGCAAACGCCCCACATCGGCCGCGCTGATCCCACCCCGCCCGGTGCTTGAACCGATGGCGCCGCGACGGCGACTCCCGCCGGATTCCTGCGGGAGAAACGGTGTCGGCCGAAGCCCTTCGACGCGCGCCGGGGCAGCGAAGCGGCGCGCGGAGTCGCTCAGGGAGCCGAGTGGCGCCATTGACGCGGTCGAGCTCGCCGGCCGTCCGCGCGATGACGAACAGGCGCGCAACGAGGGCTTCGTGTACGAAGGCATGGGGTCCGGCGCTGAGCAGGACAGCCACGCAGGCCGCGTTGGGCACGCCGCGCTTCCCCAGGCCTGCAGGTCCTTGGAGCGCTGAGGCGGGTGGTCCACGCGGAAAAAGAAAAGCCCCCGTCGCACGAGGCGACGAGGGCTTCTCAAAAAGAATCCGGCAGCGACCTACTCTCCCACGCG